>QMOO01000127.1 GCA_003648245.1 Caldisericota bacterium | reverse complement strand
TCTATGAAGTTAATAATCCTTTAGTTACTGTTAATAAATTTTTTAAAGTCTTTGAAAAAATTTAAATTATCTTATAATTAACTAAATATGCTAACTGGAGGAAAACAATTATGAGAAAAAAATCAATTTTGACTTTACTACTTATGATTTTATTAGTTTTTTCTTTTCTTCCAGAAATATACGCATCAACTAATCTTTCATTCACACTTGTTTCTCCCTCTTTTGCTTTCGAAAACTATAATGATGATTATATGTTAGTTAAGCTTTCGGGGTTTATAAATGTTGGAATGCAAGACGAATACCTTATCCCTAGAAAAAATATAAAAATTCTCATACCGAATGGTGCAAAGTTTATATCATACAGGATATCCAAAATCAAAAAAACTGAATTGCCTGGAATATACAAAATTCCGACTGGAGAAAGTCCTGTTTCAGAAGGGGGAGAAGTTTACAAACTAAACAAAAAAACCAGAGGGATATATACTCCACTTCACCTTACAGGAATTGAAAATGAAAGAGGAGTTAGATTCTTGGTATTTACATACTATCCATTCCTCTATGATGGAGCAAAGCTCACCTATGTGAAAGAAATTAAATTTGACATTACACTAAGAACAGGAAAAAAAGAAAGAGTGTATAAAAATAAACCTGACAGCAGCTTTTTGAATTATTACTCATTTGACTCTTTTTACTCTGATTCCATCTCAAATCCAACTTATGATTACTTAATAATAACTATAGACAGAGCAAAGAAACTTGCGGAAGAACACAGAAAATTTCTTGAATCAAGAGGAGTAAAGACAGAAGTTATTACACTTTCTAATATTCCATCCACTGGAAAAGATAAAGCAGAAAGTATAAGGAACTTTATAAAGGAGGAATACAACAAAAACGGTATAAGGTATGTTCTTCTTATTGGTTCTCTCGAATCTATTCCTATGAGATATATGTATACAGGAGAAGAGGGAGATGAAGAAAATTCCAATATCCCGACAGATTTCTATTATAGAGACTTAACTGGTGACTGGGATTCAAATGGTGATGGATACTTTGGAGTTCCTGGAGAAGATGAAATAGACTTTCATCCAGAGGTAAATGTAGGAAGAATACCCTTTGATAATTTAGCTAATATAAAGAATGTTCTTGAAAAATCCAGAAGATTTATGGATAAATCTGAAGAAGAGAGAAAAAAGAAAATACTCTCACTTGGAGCCTGGTTGTCAATGAACGGAGAGGATGGAAGATGGAAGGATGATACAGATGGGGGAGAGATAAATCAAAGAATCTTTGAACTTTACTTTAAAGATAAAGGATTTACAAATAGAGGTTTATATGAGCTTTCAGGTATAAAACCATCCCTTGTATCAAATCAAGCTGACGATGAGATAACTGCAAAGAACTTCGTAATCTATCAGAGAAGTTTTAAGCCTGGATTAATCCAATGGGAAGCACATGGAGCATGGAATTCAACAGCAAGAAAGATATGGGCAACAGACTACAATAGAAATGGACAGCCTGATAGGGATGAATTCAAATGGGAAACATTTATATCCAATGAGGTAGCAAGGTATTTTGATGATACCTCCCCAGCTATATTCGTGTCTGGTTCCTGTCTGAACCTTTATCCAGATAGAGACAGTCTTGGAAAAAATATTCTGGAGAGTGGAGGAGTAGCTTTTATAGGTAACTCACGAACAGGGTGGTATTTCCCAAATTTAGCCCATAACTCCTTTGAAACCAATCCATCTCACTATTCTTTAAGAGCAATTGTTCTAAAGGAACTTTCAGAAGGTAAATCTCAAGGAGAAGCAATAAACAATGCTCTTAAATGGTATGCAGATACATACTATACCCAGCTTACACAGATAAGAAAAACTCTTGCACACAACATCTACGACTTAAATTTATTCGGCGATCCAATAGTAGGTTTATATACCCTTGAAGAAAAGCACACATCTCCACAGATAATTTCCACAAAACCAGAAAATAACGAAGTGGATGTGGCTCCAAGCACAATTATAAGTGTTAAATTTGATAGAAGCATGGATGAAAATAGTATAAATGAAAGCAGTTTTCTTTTATCCACTGATGCAGTATATGTAAATGGAAATATAACTTACAATGACAATGAATTTACTGCGTATTTCAGACCATTAGATCCTTTAAAAAGGGGTGCAACATATACAGTAACAATTAAATCCACTGTTAAGGATAAGGATGGTAACTATCTTGCATCAGATTTTAATTTTATCTTTACAGTTGCTGGCGGCGAAACTCAAAGAGATTTTACTCTACAATGGACTGATATAGATGAAGGATTTCATATAGATTTAAAGTCTTTGTATATAAAATACGACAAAGAAACCATTACATTTAAAGTTACCTCTTATAGAAAATGGAGTAACCCGGAGACAGACTTCTCTATAAGGCTCTATATAGATATAGATAATAACCCTGATACAGGCATGGGAAAAGATTACAATGGAAATGGAGAAGATTATCTTATATGGATTGGAACATATATGAACAAATTTTACCATGATGTAAACAAATGGGATAAGGATGATAAAATCTGGAAACATGTAGATGATGTATTGGATTATAGTATAGAGAACAACTCCAAAACAGCAGTATTTACTATATCCCGTAAGTATTTTCAGGGAAATCAATTTAATTACTGGTTAGGTATATATGACGAAATATACGATGAATTTGACTATTACCCTCAGGGGGAAGATAATTACTATGAAAAATTTGTGTTTAAAGAAATCACAAAGCCTTTAAGTGTCATAAAAATCTACCCGGAGGATAATTCTATTGTAGATTCTGATACAAATGTATATGTTGTTTTCTCAGATGACATAATACAGGATACGTTAAATGAAAACTCATTTTTTGTTACAAAGGGTAAAAGAAAAGTGCCTGGAAATATCTCTTACGATGAAGCATTACATAAAGCTACATTCTCACCAGAGAATTCCCTTGAAGAGGGAGCAACATATGAAGTCCATATAACAACAGATATTACATCAAAAAGTGGCTCAAATTTAAAGGAGGAACACATATGGAAATTCATGATAAGAAAAGAAACTTCTTCAGACTGGGATTTAACAATAGTATCTCCAAGAAACGTGAATAGAAGTATTGATATTAGTAAGGTATATGTGAAACTTGTTGAAAACAGAATTTTCTTTAAGATTGAAACTTACGATACCATACAGGATCCTTTAAGAGTAGGATTTATTGTTAGGATGGATACCGATAATAATCCTTCAACCGGCATTCCTCTTTATCCTTATGGAGGAAATGGCGAAGATTATACCTTATTTGTTGGAGGAAACTATGGGAAACTATCAGGAATTTTATATAAATGGGATAAGGATAAATGGAAAGAGGAAGCTTCGCTTCCAGATTTTGAAATTGAACAGGGCAAAAATTACGCAATACTTTCTATAGACCTTACTTCTATTGAAAATCCTAAAGTTATAAATTATTGGGTTGCAGTGAGTGATGATCCAGAAAGATTTCCAATAGTGGATCAGGCACCAGGCGATTCCTATTTTGCTACTTATCAGATTGTTGGGAAGAAAGGATGGATTCATCAATTCACAGATATAGATGAAGGAACAAAATTTGATCTTAAGGATACCTATGTAATGCACGATGATACCAATGTCTACTTCAAAATAACAACATATAGAGGATGGATTGACCCGTTTGAAGATGGGGTATTTTTTGAAATTGATATCGATGCAGATCAAAACTCAGAA
This sequence comes from Caldisericota bacterium, assembly GCA_003648245.1. The sequence goes on along the minus strand of QMOO01000127.1, from coordinate 135 downwards.
ACAGGAGATACGAATGGTATGGGAGAAGATTTCTATATTGGCATATATCCTGATGAGGAAGGAGTTATGAAGGGTTACATTGCTATATATGCAGAGGGCGAGTGGAAAAAGTATCAAGACATAGAGAGTTTTAAG
>QMOO01000126.1 GCA_003648245.1 Caldisericota bacterium | reverse complement strand
TACATATACGATATGCCTTCTTTTTACAAAATATCAGACTTTGTAATAGCCAGAGGTGGTGCTTCCACCATATGGGAATTGATAAATGCAAGAAAACCTGCCATAATAATTCCAATAAAAGGAAATCTCCACCAGTTTAAAAATGCATTATTTTTTAAAGAATTGGGCGGAGGATATGTGGTCGAAGAAGAGGATATACAGTCGTTTATAAATTCCATATCTTACCTTCTTGATAAAAAAGAGGAGTTTATAAAGAATCTTAAATCTTTCAACATACCGGACTGGAGAGTGATATTGAATAAGGAGATGAAAAATGCTTAATGTGAAAAACATACATCTAATAGGCATAGGGGGAGCAGGAATGACATCACTTGCAAATATTTTGGTAGAGGCAGGATACCAGGTTAGCGGTTCTGATATAAAATCCTTTTCAAAAAGTAAGGAACTGGAAAACAAAGGAGTAAAGATATATATAGGACATTCGCCTTCTAATATGAACAATGCCGATTTAGTGGTATTCTCTTCGGCAATACCTGAATCTAACGTTGAAATGATAGAAGCAAGAAAAAGGGGAATTCCACTTTTTCACAGAATGGATATGATAATTCTTATGTTTAGAGAAAAAAATATAATAGGAATTTCAGGTACTCATGGTAAAACCACAACCACAGCCATGATCTCAAAAATGCTTGTTGATAACAAAATAGATGCATCTTTCTATATAGGCGGAGAAAGCGAAGATATCCCTTTTGGGAGTCATTTTGGAAAGGATAAATATCTGGTTCTCGAAACAGACGAGCATGATCTATCTTTTTTAAAGATAATTCCGTATATCCCCGTTGTTCTGAATGTTGATAGAGATCACTTAAGCATAGATGGACCTTATAAAGGTGACTTTTCCCTTTTAAAGGATGCCTTTAAAAAATTCATAGAGAGTAGCTCCTCCCATAAGGTTATACTATGCCTGGATGATGATTTTCTAAAAGAATATTCAAAAACCACAAAAACAGAGGTTCTATCCTTTTCCCTAAAGGATAAAAATGCCACTTTACTTGCCAAAAATATTGAAATTAACGGGTTAAAGACATCCTGTGACATCTTTTTAAATGGAAAAAATATTGGAAGACTGGAGTTAAAAATACCCGGAGAGAAAAACATTCTTAATGCGATGGCCTCCTTTCTTGTGGGATACCAGTTAAACCTCCAACCAGAAGAAATACTCTTCTCTCTTTCAAAGTTTAAAGGAACAAAAAGAAGATTTGAGATTCTCTATAATGAAAAATTCACCGTTATAGATGACCATGCAGATCATCCCACAGAGATAGAAGTTACTCTAAAAACCGTAAAGGAGGTCTTTAAAGATAGAAGAATAATTCTTGTGCTCGAGCCACATAGATATTCAAGGGTAGCTCTACTCTTTAAAGAATACGCAGAGAGTATTAAGGAAGCAGACATTATTTTTCTTCTCCCCCTGGATCCAGCAGATGAAAGAGAAATTGCTGGTATAAACACAGGAAAAATCTATATTGAGACAAAACGTTTTTATCCAGATAAGAAAATATATTACCTTGAATCGGAAAATGTTATAAAAAATCTGGTAAACTTAATTAAGAAAGATGATGTTATTATATTTATGGGCCCAGGGAGAATCAAAAATCTTGCCAAGGAGTTTTTAGGTGAAATTAAGTGAGGATACTCTTTTGAAATTTGTTAAAGGTAAGATTATAAGAGATGCTGAATTAAAGAATTTTACTACATTTAAAGTTGGTGGTAAGGTTGACTTCCTGGTAATACCGCAGGATGAAGAAGATATAAGAATTACACTATCAATAGCAAGAGACAAGGGCATTCCCCTTTACATAATTGGGAATGGATCAAATCTTCTTGTGTCAGATGAAGGTGTTAGAGGAATAATAATAAGAATCTCGAGAGTAAACTTTAACAAGTTTAATCTAAAAAACTCTGTTCTTAAATCTGAAAGCGGTGTACTTTTATCAAAACTTATCTCCTATACTGTAGGTCAGGAACTTTCAGGAATGGAGTCTCTCCTTGGAATCCCAGGTACCCTTGGGGGAGCAATAACCATGAATGCAGGAACAAACGGTTTTTCCATATCTCAAATTCTTAGAGAAATAAAGGTTATGGATAAAAATGGAAGGATTAAAGTGGTATCAAAAGAAGAACTGGGCTTTTCCTATAGGTCTTCCAAAATAATGGAGAAGAAACTGGTAATTCTTGAGGCAGTTATGGAGCTCAAAAAATTCAAGAAAGACTTGATTAACGAGAGCCTCAAGAGAAACTTTGAGAAGAGAAAAAAAACACAACCCTATTCGTATCCGAACGCTGGATGTATCTTCAAAAACCCCCAAGAAAAACAGGCTGGGTGGTTAATAGAAAGAGCAGGATGTAAGGGTTTGAGAGTCGGAGGAGCAGAAGTCTCTACAAAACACGCTAATTTCATAGTAAACAGAGGGAACGCTACATTTAATGACATCGTTAAACTCATGGAACTTGTAAGAAAAAGGGTCCTGTTTAAATTTGGAATTGAATTAAAACCTGAGGTTTTAATTCTTGGAAGGGATGAAGGACTTCCCTTTAAAATGTTAGAACCATGGTAAAAGCAAAGAAGTACTTTACTTTAATTTTAATCGCTTCTGTTCTATTATTTGCTTTTATATACTATGCTAATTCCATTGGGAATATTCGAAAAAAAATTAATAAAAAGATTCCCTTTGTAAATTTAAAACTTGAGAAGGGAATAGTTTCTTTTGATAAAAATGGAGATTTTATAAAAAACGGAGAAACTTCTGGACTACCTGAAATCAAAACTCAAGGAGAAAATTTTAAAAAACATTATGACGCTATAAGGGAACTTTCTTTCGTTTTTCCTCTTATACAGGATTTATTAAATAGAGAGGATCTTAAACTTCTCCTTGACCTTGATAAAGATGAAATTCTCGTGGAAGGAAATGGTTTTAAAGCACTAATAGGAAGGAAAAATATAAAAAGACGGATTGAAAATGTAATAACTCTTATTCATAGGGAGAAAGTAAGCGGCTTCATTGATGCCTCCTTTGATAGTATGATGGTGATAGAGAAATGAAAAAGAAGAGCATAACAATAATCGAATTAAAAGAAAATGGAAAGATTGTTTTTACAACAGGGAATGCTCTTGGGGAAGGTATAGATATTGTTCTAAGAGAAGAAATTTATTCTTCAGAACTTAAAAAGGGTAAAATAACTGAAGCAGGTCTGTTTAAAAAACAGATTCTTGATGCAATAAAAAAAATAGAGGATGAAGTTGGTGAGACAGATATATTTGTATCCATAAATAATACTCCTTCCATTCATAAAAAGAAAATACTTATCAAAACCAATGGAAGAAAAATTAGAGAGAGGGATGTAGCTAGTATGGAATCTCTTATTAGAGATTCTCTAACCAAAAAAGGGAAAGAGGTAATTCATATAATTAGAGAGGGTTTTTCTATTGATGGAAAAAAGGTTTCAACCCCAATAGATGAACGGGGAGATAGATTTATTGGAAACTTCCTTGTTTTTGCTATAGATGATAAGAAGCCAAAGCTCATTAAAAGAATCCTCAATAAGAAACTCAGCGGATTTTTTATTGAGCCTCTTCTTATCTTTTATGGTTTAAAGACATCCTTCTCAAGGAACTTCATAATTATATTTAATATAAACAGCACCCAGATAATATTTGGAAAAGATAACTCTCCAAGGTATGTGGATAGTCTTCCTCTTGGAATCAGCGACATTATAAGAGATCTTTCCTATATATTAAAAATCTCCCCGAGAGAGGCAGAAAGATTACTACACAAAGATAAACTTTTAGATTTAAGAATTTTAAAATCGGAGGATTATCCCATTGCTATAGAAAAGAAAGTAGCATCTATGCGTTTCCT
>QMOO01000125.1 GCA_003648245.1 Caldisericota bacterium | reverse complement strand
GTTTGAGGGAGCACCATGAACTAACTGAAAATCATTAAAGACTAAATCAAAGGGTAGGGATTCAAGAAATAAGAAATTGTTTCTTTTGAGAATGCCTCTTTGCCACTCAAGAGCTTTTCTCCCAAACTCGTTAAATTGAAAAGCTACAGATTGATTTACCATTCCCTCATCGTGATTTCCCTTTATGGATGTAATATTTTTTTCTATAATAAGATCCACAACTTCATTAGGATTTGGGCCATATCCTACTATATCACCAAGACAAATTATTCTATCAACATTTTCCTTCTCTATTTCTGATAATACAACTTCAAAAGCTTCTATATTTGCATGAATATCAGAAATTATTGCGATTTTATCACACTCCATAAATACTCTCCAATTTCTAAAGTTTTATCTGTTTTTATAGATAGAAAATCCCTGCCTCCGCCCCTAACCCCAAATTTGTCTTTCAATTCTTTAAGCACATCAACAAGATTCAGGGGAAGAGAAGGAGCCTTGTTGATTATACCACCCTCTTTATTAAAGAGATATACAAAATGAGCCCCCCTTTCTATGTATTCATGGGAGAGAAACTTCATGTCTTCCATTGATAAAAGATATAACCCTTTTATAATGAATTCTTTACCCTCTTCCTCTTTTAAATAGTATTCAAAGAGGTCTTCTTTCAGGAGCTTTATCTCTTTTTTAAAAGTTGTAAGCTCTCTCTCCATTTTTTCAATACTTTCCAAGACCTTATCTTCCCTTGTTGTAAATTTCCTTGCTAGATTCTTCAATATTTTAGTTCTCTTTTGATAATCCTTTAGAGCTCTCTCACCGGCTAAAAAGTGTAATCTCAAAATATTCCCTTTTACCTTTTCAGATTTAACTATTTTTATAATTCCGATAGTACCTGTTCTGCTTACATGGGTACCCCCGCACATGGTAGTATCAAAATTTTCTATTTCGACAATTCTTATTTTTCCTTCTACTTCAGTTGCCTTTCTTATATTTAACTGATCTGCCTCCTTCTTTGTTACCTCATAAGTCTTCACAGATCTATTCTCTCTCACGATCCTGTTTGCATCAATTTCTATTCTTTCTATGTTATTTTCATCACCCAAATCTGGATTGTCAATGTCAAGAGTAGAAATATCTTCACCCATATGAAAGCTTAAAGTCTCTGAATTAAAAAGGTTTAATATAACTCTTGAAATTATATGCTGGGCTGTATGCTGAATTGAGATATCCTCTCTTCTATTACCATCTACTCTGCATTTGGCTTCTTTTCTATCTGGAAACTTATTGACTACATGGAGGATTACTCCATTTTTTTCTTGAACTTTGAGAACATCAGAATCTCCTATGCTTCCTCTGTCTCCAAGCTGCCCTCCTTTACCATCAGGATAGAATAGAGATTTATCAAGGACAACAATTTTTTTGTTTTTATCTTCTTTTGTTTCAATCACTCTTGCCTCAAAAATTATATCTTCCATAAAAGTTATATGGTGCGGAAGGCGGGAGTCGAACCCGCATGGGGTTATCCCCACTGGATCCTGAATCCAGCGCGTCTGCCATTCCGCCACTTCCGCCTAATAAGATTTTACCAAATTTCATCTACTATTTTTATATTCCTTATGTTTTTATAGAAAAGATCCAATCTTTCTGTGTGAACAGGCATCAAATTTTCTGGTTGTATCTCATTTATCATCCAGAGAATATCTTCAAAAGGGGCATGTCCCGATGCATGAAACTTCCCCAAAGGAACAGGAACCCCGGATTCATCAATATCAAAACCATATATAGATATGTTGAAAAAATCTAACCAGTTTTTTAATCTCACCATGTCAATAGCCTGTTCCTCTGTATAGGCTTCACTTGAAGAGTAAATGTATACACCATCTTTTAAGTCTATATCCAGTAGGTTTTTAAGGTTGTATATGCTGAAACAAAGCACAAAATCACCAGGATTCTTTCCAATTTCTTCCATTTTGATAAACTTGTTTGAATACAGTTTTTTCATCTCTTTTATCCATTTTAACTTATCAGATCTTTTTTCGTCCAATATAAGAAATCCCTCGTCATTCAAAATTCTAAAATTTTCATCTGTATCTTTTAGCAAATGCATTAAGTATGCATCCTGCACAAGAACAACAAACTTTCTTTTAGAATCCTTGGTTATATCAAAAAAAGTCAAAAGTCTCTCTATATTTCGAGGACCAAAATCTGCAATAATTAACTTTCCTTCATTTTTTTTAATAACTTCCATAGAGGAACTATAGACATCGTCCTCTGTTATTTTCTCTTTAGTACTACCTGCGCGAGTTCCTTCTGTTATAAGTAAATAAGGTTTTACATTTTTTGCCCACTGAACAAATTTTTTTGATGTTTCTTTATTTTTTCCATGAAATCTTATATCTCCTGTGTAAACAATCCATCCCCTTTCAGTTTCAATGCCAAAAGCGACTGCTCCAGGAATTGAGTGGTCTACAGGAAAGATCTTTATTTTTATACCGTTTATCGCTATTTCTCCTTCCTCGGGATAGAGAAATGTTCTCTCTTTGTGTAAATTTCTTACACTCTCCAACTTTCCATCTTTTTCTTCTTTTATTTTCAAGAACTGAAGTTCATTATAAAAAGTTGCCTGACCTGTCTCTTCATAAGCCTTCAGTACCATCTCTGTTATTCTGTCAGATACTATCGGAATCTCTTTAGATAAAAGAGATATAAATCCTGAATGATCCAGATGAGCATGACTAAGTAGTACTGCAGAAATCTCTAATTTCGGATATCTATTAATTTCCCTTTTAAATTCCTTTAGAATTAGATCTTCTCTGTATATCCCGGAGAATTTAGGTATAAGGTTTAATCTCCATAAATCAAATATGCCGGTTTTCTGACGTGGGGATATGAATTCTTCGAAGAATTTTCCCCATTCTTTAAAATTCCTTCCATAATCAAGAAAGAAATTTTGTTTATTTAACTCTACAAGAATTTTAGTTCCCCCAATGGTATTTTTACCATCAAGAATTTTTACACGCATGAATTAAAAATGGTGCCGAAGGAGGGAGTCGAACCCTCATGGGGGATACCCCCAGCAGATTTTGAGTCTGCCGCGTCTGCCAGTTCCGCCACTTCGGCCCATAAATAATTTTATTGATTAGAGTCAGCAAGTCAACTAATTTCGGTCTTCGAGCTTTACGGCAGTTCCATACGCTAAAAGTTCTGCAGCACCCTGCATAACAGAAGAAGTCATAAATCTTATATTTATAACAGCATCTGCACCAAGTTTCTCTGCTTCCTTAACCATTCTTGAAAGAGCTTGACTTCTTGATTCCTTCATCAACTCAGTATACTCCATTACTTCTCCACCTACGAGATTTCTCAAACCAGCAGTAAAATCTTTAGCAAAGCTTCTTGCTCTTACAGTATTTCCAAGAACTATACCCAGAATTTCTTTAACCTTTTTACCTGGAACATAATCAAATGTTGTTAAAATCATGTTTACCTCCTTTAATATTTATTTATATCCTCTTCCTTTCCTTTAATTTTTAATCTTTCGTATACAAGACCAACAATTACCACTATCACTCCACCAAATATAAGTATAATGGCAATTTCCAGTATAGGTGGAACATTTATTTTTAGAAGATTATAAATAAACCAGCCAACTATTATGGATAGTCCTGCAATAAACATTATGGAACCTACATTTTTCATATTCTCACCTCCTCCTACATTTTATCACTTTTTAAATAAGGATTTTCACCAAGTTTTAAATGAGATATGGCGTCAAGCTCAAAAGTAGAATAAAAACCTCTCTTTAGATACTCCTCACCTACAAGAGCGATCATTCCACCATTATCTGTTGAGAATTCTGGTGAAGGAAAGTAGAAATTCAAATCCTTTTCCTGTCCAAATCTCTCCCTTAAGAATTTACT
>QMOO01000124.1 GCA_003648245.1 Caldisericota bacterium | reverse complement strand
GGAGATGGGAATAAAATTAAAAGTTATTGCTCAACCTCTCCGTTATCTTCTCACTGGAAGATTTGCTTCACCTCCTTTATTCACATTAATAGAGCTTCTTGGAAGGGAAACTGTAAAAGAAAGAATTGAAAGGAATCTGTGATAGAATTTATCTGGAGGTTATGATATGCTTTGTCAGGTCTGCAAAAAAAGAGAGGCTGTAATTCATATAACTGAGTACATTGGGGGAGTAAAGAAAGAACTCCACATATGTGAAGAGTGTGCAAAGGAACTTGGAGTGATTGGAATGCTCAAGGAGATGGATATACCTGTGGACGAAAACATGGTAAAGAAACTCTTTGAAGTAATGGTTCAGGGTGGTGTGGTTAAAACAAGCTCTGTTGAGAAAAAAGAGAGATGTCCGGTATGTGGATTGACCTTTGAGGAGTTTAAGGAAAATGGCCTTCTTGGATGCTCTGAGTGCTACACAACTTTCAAGGAAGAGATAAAGCCATACCTATTAAACATACATGGGAGTATAAAGCATGTAGGGAAGAAAAAAGGGGAGAAGTATGTGGCTTTATCCCCTGTTGAAAAGGAAATTAAAAGGTTAAAGAGAGAGCTTGAGGTGGCAGTGGAGGAGGAGAGATACGAGGATGCCGCCAGAATAAGAGATAAAATTAAAGAACTTATGGATAATGCTAAAAAATCTAATAGATAAACTTCCCCTCTGGATAAGAGAGGGAGAAGAAGAAAGAGACATAACACTGGCAAGTGGAATAAAAATCTCAAGGAATATTGCAAAAATTCCATTCCCAAAAAGGGCCTCAAAGGAAGAAAAGGGAAAGATTATTCAGCTGATAAATGATGCCTTCTTAAAATCAGAGTTTCTAAGAGGCTTGGATCTTTCGGGAATTAATCTACTTGAGATAAGTGATATTGAAAGAAGGGTTCTTGCTGAAATGCACATAATATCAAAAGACTTTATAGATAATCCGTATTCAAAATATATACTACTCTCTAAAGATGGGAATTTAATTATTATGATAAACGGAGAGGATCATATAACAATAAAACTGATGCAGGGAGGGCTCTCTCTTAATAAAATACTGGATAAAGGTATGAGAATATGTGATGAGCTTGAAAACTTTCTTGACATAGCCTATATGAAGGATATAGGTTATCTTACTGCATCTTTAAAGAATGTTGGAACGGGATTAAAGGCCTTTGTCTTTATGCATCTTCCTGTTTTAAAATTAAGGGGAAAGATAGATAACATAACAAAAAGTGCACCAAAATTTTCTTTAAATGTTGAACCTATATTTGACAGTATATTTAAAATATCCAATGTTAATACTCTTGGAAGAAGCGAGGAAAATATAGTCAAAACCATTGAAAGTATCACCAGAGAAATAGGCAATATGGAGAGAAAAGAAAGAGGGGAAGTTTTTCAAAAATCCAGTGTAGATATTCTAAATGAGATTGAGAGGGCGAAGGGTATAATAAAATACTCATTGAGGATAACTTTCAATGAGGCTCTCGAGTTTCTTTCATGGATCAGACTTGGTGCAGTAATGAACGTATTAAATATACCACTTGAGAAGGTTGATGAACTGTTTATAAGGATAAACCCGGAGTATGAAAAAATAGAGTTCGGGGATATAACCGGAGAAACAATAGATACATTAAGGGCAAGACTCCTTAAAGAGCACTTAAAAGGTGTTATATGAAGAAAGAAACTAAGTATAGATGTAAAGTCTGCGGATACGAAACAATAATGAAATTGGGAAGATGCCCAAATTGTGGTTCATGGAACTCTTTTGAGGAAGTGGAAAATAAAAAATCACTAAGAACCAAAAAGAAAAGCCCTGTTATTATAGAAAGTTTAAAGGAAGAGAGAATAAAAACAGGTTTTGTTGGTTTTGATGAACTTCTTGGAGGAGGAATAGTAAGAGGTTCCATAATTCTTTTATCTGGAGAGCCAGGAATAGGAAAGTCCACTCTTTTACTTCAAATTTCATTAAATATAGCAAAGGGAAAAGGGAATGTGCTTTATATATCTGGCGAGGAATCTCCTCTTCAAATTTCATCGAGACTGACAAGGATAACTAAATCTTCACCAAAAAATCTATACTTTCTTTACGAAACTGATATAGAAACTGTGGTTAACGCCGTAAAGGAATTAAAACCTGTTTTAACCATAGTAGATTCAATTCAAACCATGAGAGAAGAGGGCGTATCTTCTCTATCTGGAAGCCCAACACAGGTGAGAAACGCCACAGATAGACTTATGCATATAGCTAAAACACACGGAATTCCAATAATAATTGTGGGACATGTAACAAAGGTTGGAGATATTGCTGGACCTAAAATCCTTGAACATCTTGTTGATACTGTTCTATACCTTGAGGGAGAAAGGTACCAGATGTATAGAATCTTAAGATCAAAGAAGAACAGATTTGGTTCAACTCAAGAGCTTGTGCTTTTTTCCATGGAGGAAGAAGGCTTAAAAGAAGTCAAAAATCCTTCCCAATACTTTTTAACAGAGAGAGAAAAAGAGATACCGGGAAGTGTAATACTCCCAACCATTGAAAGTGGAATGAAACCACTGCTTGTTGAAGTGCAGGCACTTGTTGTGACCTCTTACCTTCCACAACCAAGAAGAGTGTCTGTGGGCATTGACTATACAAAATTATCCATACTTATTGCAATTATGGAGAAGTATCTTAAACTCCCCCTTTATAAGTATGACATATATGTGAATGTTACTGGGGGAGTAAAGATAGTTGAACCTGCTTCTGACCTTCCTGTTATAGTATCCATATACTCATCTCTTAAGGATATACCCACATCAAATTTTGTATCCTTTGGCGAAGTGGGATTGGGAGGGGAGATCAGAAATGTAAGCCTTATGAAAAAAAGGTATAAAGAGGCATTAAAGCTCGGTTACAAAAACTTCATCTTACCTTCATCCATGCAAAAAGAGTTTGAAAAGAGTGAGGGGGGACGGAACATATTTATAAAAACGGTGTATAATTTAATAGGAAACCTTAAGTAATTTTTTTAAAAGGAGCATAAAAATGAAAAAGCTTTGGACTTTTTTACGGTATATTTTTTCATTTATTGGCGGAGGCATAGGAGTTCTAATACTCTATTACAATTATAGTTTCTTTTCAGAAAAACTCTATCACATAGGACCACTGTTTCTCTATCTTATATTCTTCCTTCTCTCATTCTTTATCTTTTATTTACTATTTCCACCCATCTACAAATTGATAAATTTTGTGATAACTGTAATAGATAAATTTCTCTCTTCGCTCTCCCTTGCTGAGCTCTTCCTTGGCATATTCTCTGTTCTCGTCTCTCTCTTAATATCCTATCTATTCTATGCACTTATATCAAAGATTCCAATAGTGGGTCCATACATTGGAATTCTTGTTGCCATATTTGTCTTTGGTATTACCGTAGGAATACTTCTAAAGAGGAGAAAAGAGATACTTGATGCTATAAAATTACAACCAAAGAGGTTTGGGGAGAGGATACCAAAGGAGAAGAAACTTTACCCCAAATATCTACTTGATACATCTGCAATAATAGATGGAAGAATTCTTGAACTTATAGATTCAGGTTTCATTGATGGGGCAATCTTTATTCCCACATTTATTCTTGAAGAGTTACAGATGGTTGCTGATTCAGAGGATTCATCTAAGAGAATCAGAGGTAGAAGGGGGCTTGATATTCTCCAGAGATTGAAAGAGGAGTATCCTGAAAAGATAAAGATATTTGACGCAAAAGGTGAAAGAATCCCAATTGATACAAAGCTTATAAATCTTGCAAGAAAGATGAAAGCTAAAGTCATAACTACAGATTTTAACCTTTCTCAGGTAGCAAGAACAAGAGGTATTAAAGTATTGAATGTAAATGAGTTAGCCCATGCTCTAAGAAAAGTAGTTCTTCCAGGAGAGAAACTGCAGGTAAAGATTGTGAAAGAAGG
>QMOO01000123.1 GCA_003648245.1 Caldisericota bacterium | reverse complement strand
AGACAGTTGTTTTCTCTTTTAAATTATGGAAAATTCTTTCTTTTCTATCAGGATAAAAAATTGTTTTTCCATACTCTCTTTTCTTCCCTTCTTCAACTTTTCCTCCATAAATTTCTGCTATTAACTGCATTCCATAACAAATCCCAAGAATATAAAACTCACCTGATAAAATATTTCTATCAAACTCATAAGTTCCTTTATGTATATGACCTGGTCCACCAGAAAGAATAACCGCTTTTATACCTTTTTCTTTTAACTTTTCTACTTTTACATCGGGCGGGAAAATTTCACAGTAAACTTTTGCTTCTCTTATTCTTCTTGCAATAAGTTGAGTATACTGAGAACCAAAATCAATAATTCCAACCACTTCTCCTCCTTATGAATTATTGCTCATAAGTTGAATAGTAATAGGGTGTTTCTGCTTCAAATTCACCTGCACAGGTATCAACAAGTTTATAATCAGCATATATACCAAATTTTTCTCTCAAATCTCTTATATTTCTTTCTTCTTTTCCTGTTAATCTTGCAATCTGATTGTCTGAGAAACCATATTCTTTTGCTTTTTTCATCAAGTTTTTTGATATTTTACCTTTTGTCTTTTTGATTTTTTCTTCCACATCAATTATTTCATACATATTATAGAGAAACCACTTATCAATTTTTGTTAATAGATAAATTTTATCAAGAGACCATTTTCTTTTCATTGCTTCTTTTATATAAAACAATCTCTTTGAATTTGGTTTTTTAAGACCTTCTTCTATATCCATTTCTAATTTTATGTTTTCAAGTCCTGAATACTTTTCTTCTAAACTTCTCAATGCTTTCTGTAATGCTTCTTTGAATGTTCTTCCTATTGCCATTACTTCTCCAACAGATTTCATTGAAGTTGTGAGAAAATCATCAGCAAGAGGGAATTTTTCAAATGTGAATTTTGGAATTTTGACAACGCAGTAATCAATTGTAGGTTCAAAACAGGCAGGCGTCTTTTTTGTTATATCGTTTGGTATCTCATCAAGCGTATATCCAACAGCAAGTTTCGCAGCAATTTTTGCAATAGGAAAACCAGTTGCTTTTGAAGCAAGAGCAGAACTTCTGGAAACTCTTGGATTCATCTCTATTACTACCATTTCACCGTTTTCTGGATTTATCGCAAACTGGATATTTGAACCTCCTGTTTCTACTCCAATTTCCCTTATTATCGCTATTGCTGCATTCCTCATTAACTGATATTCTTTATCAGTAAGTGTCTGGACTGGAGCAACAGTTATACTATCTCCTGTATGAACTCCCATAGGGTCAAAGTTTTCTATTGAACATATTATAACAACATTATCTTTAAGGTCTCTCATAACTTCAAGTTCATATTCCTTCCATCCAATAACTGATTGCTCAATTAAAATTTCACTTATTAAACTTGATTTAAGTCCGGCTTCTGCCTGATATTCAAATTCATCAATGTTATAAGCAACAGAACCGCCTGTTCCTCCAAGAGTGTAAGCAGGTCTTATTATTACTGGAAATCCAATTTTCTTAACTATTTCTTTGCTCTCTTCAACAGTATGTGCTATTCCACTTTCAGGAACTTTAAGACCTATATTCTTCATTGCGTTCTTGAAGAGTTCCCTGTCTTCTGCTTTTTTTATTGCAGTATATTTTGCTCCTATAAGTTCAACATTAAACTTTTCCAGAATCCCATTTTCGTAAAGTTTTGTAGCAAGATTTAATGCTGTCTGACCTCCAAGTGTTGGTAGAAGAGCATCTGGTTTTTCCCTTTCAATTATTTTTGCAAGAACTTCAGGGATTAATGTTTCAAGATAGATTTTTTGAGCCATTTCAGGGTCAGTCATTATTGTTGCTGGATTACTATTCACAAGGACAATTTCATATCCTTCTTCTTTCAATGCTTTACATGCCTGAGAGCCAGAATAATCAAATTCACATGCCTGCCCTATAACAATAGGACCTGAGCCAATAATCATTATTTTTTTTATATCAGTTCTTTTTCCCATCTATCAACTCATAAAATTTTTTGAAAATATATCTTGCATCTCTTGGACCCGGTGAATCTTCAGGGTGAAACTGGACTGAAAAAACAGGTAATTTCTTATGCCTGATTCCTTCAAGTGTCCAATCATTCAAGTTTATATGTGTTATTTCTATATTTTTATCTAATGTATCCATATCAACACAAAAGCCATGATTTTGAACGGTTATTAAAATTTTTCCTGTCTTTACATCCTTAACAGGATGGTTTGCTCCGTGATGCCCGAATTTAAGTTTGTATGTCTTCCCTCCAAAAACCTGTGCCAGTATCTGGTGCCCAAGACATATCCCGAATACAGGGTATTTTTCAATAATATTTGAGACATTTTTCACTACATAAGGAACAGCCGCAGGGTCCCCTGGACCATTTGAAAGAAATATCCCATCTGGTTTTTCTTTTTCAATTTCTTCAGATGGATAATTTGCAGGAACAACTCTTACCTTAAAATTTAGAGAAGCAAGTAATCTTAAAATGTTATATTTAACTCCACAATCAATAACTACAACTTTATATTTCCCTTTTTTACTCCACCAGTATGGCTTCTTTTGGTAAACTTCTTTTACAAGGTCAACTCCAACTATTGATGGGGATTTTTTAACTTTCTCAATCATTTCTTTTTTATCTCTTTTGCCTGTAAATATTCCCCCTTTTAAAGCACCTTTTTCTCTCAACTTAACTGTAATCTCTCTTGTGTCAATCCCTTCAATTCCAACAATTCCATTCTCTTTGAAAAATTGTTCAAGTGACTTTTCTGCTCTCCAGTTAGAATAAATTTTACTCCTTTCCTTAACAACAAAACCATTAAGATGTGGTTTATATGATTCAACATCTTCAGAATTTATACCATAGTTTCCTATGAGAGGATAGGTCATAACAACAATCTGTCCTTTATAAGAAGGGTCATAAATTATTTCCTGATAGCCGGTCATACTTGTATTGAAAATTAACTCACCAAATGTCTCATCTGTGGAGCCGAAACATTCCCCTTTATATACACTTCCATCTTCAACTACTAAATAGCCATTCATTTTTCAAATTGTTCTTTTTTGAAATTTTTAACTTTAATTTTGTAGTTTCCTGTAAAACAGGCAGTGCAAAATTCATCTGGAGAAAGAGAAGAAGCAGAAAGCATCCCTTCAAGAGATAGATAATAAAGTCCATCAAGTCCAATTGATTTCCTTATTTCTTCTATTTCTTTTTTTGAAGCAGCGAGTTCACCTTTTGAAGGAAAATCAATACCATAAAAACAGGGATACCTTATTGGAGGACAACTTACACCCATATATATTTTTTTTGCTCCTGCTTTTTTTAGTGCTTTAATTCTGAATTTACTCGTTGTTCCTCTTACAATTGAGTCCTCAATTACAATTACTTCTTTCCCTTTTATTACATTTTTAACAGGATTTAATTTTATTTTTACCTGCAACTCTCTTGTTGTCTGAAATGGCTGTATAAAAGTTCTTCCTATATAATGATTTCTTATCATTCCCATTTCAAAAGGGATTCCTTTCTTTTCAGCAAAACCAATTGCTGCGATATTTCCAGAATCAGGTATTGGTATAACAATATCTCCATCAAAAGGGAATTCTTCTGCGAGTTTCATTCCAAGATTTTTTCTGACTTTATATACACTTTCACCAAATATTATACTGTCAGGTCTGGCAAAATAAATAAATTCAAAAATACATCTTGAAATTTTTTTCTTTCCATAATTTACACTTTTAATTCCATTTTTATCAATTCTTACTATCTCCCCTGGTTCAATTTCTCTTAAATAATCTGCTCCAACAAGGTCAAAAGCACAACTTTCAGAAGCAACTATATATCCATCATTTATTTTTCCAAGACACAAAGGTCTGAATCCCCAAGGGTCTTTGACAGCAATAATACAATCCTCTGTAAAGATAAGAAGGGAAAAAGCTCCTTTCAATTTT
>QMOO01000122.1 GCA_003648245.1 Caldisericota bacterium | reverse complement strand
TTAAATTCGGGGTTGGGAAAACCGGTAAATATGTCTGTCCAATCTCCATCAGGTTCACGAGTTGCAAACCAGGAATCATCACTCCCATCAATCATCCAGTCCCACTGGTATCTTATACCGATAGAAACAGGGGAGTCACCAGTATTAGTAACTGTAGTAGTGACCTCAACATAAGAATTTTCATATTCTGTCCCATGGATAATCGTCTCCTGGACAACTTCCAACATGTCAGGGTTGTTAATATTCCAGACAGTTCTAAAACCATTAACCAGGTCAGAAATCACTGGATTATAGGAATGCATATTTCTCAGTGTAAAGCCAGAAGGAACTGAAGGGGATGAATCAGTAGAAACATAAGTTGTCTTGGTTGTATAAGACTGAATAGTTAGATAGGAACTCCAGGGATTATGCGCTGCACCTCCATAAAGAACATTTTGATAGGGATTCGGATGATTGGAACCGGTTGAAACAGTGAAAACACCTATGGCGCTGATGTCATCAATACTAATCTCATAGATACCATTACTTGTTACCTCTACACTCCAAAGTGAGGTGGCATCTAATCCTAAAAAAACTACAACCAAAATCATTAAAAAAAATCTTTTCATTCTTCCGTTTTTCCCTTAAATTCACTGTTCATTGTTTTTCAACTATTCAACTTCTAACTATTTTCTCCTTTGTAAAAGGGGGCGGAAAACTTCCGCCCCCTTTTTACTACCTTACGGCATACCGAATTGACCTTCTGTCCAGTACATCTCATTATATCCAGAAATAACACCATCTGGTGAATACAGGTCAACCACACCATCCAACGGTGCCGACCTATCTCCAATGAATGTATATCCACCTGGTGTATTCTGAGGATTTGTTACAGTTCCAAAGTTTCCACTTCCACTTGGTGCTAACTCATAATTTCCTGTTTTACTGTCATTTGACCAGATAGTAATCACAGCCAGGATTATATTATCCCAGTTATTTATATTCTGTGGCCATGCAGGACCATATCCCTGAAGTTGCTTATCAAGTGTCCAGCAGTCAATAGCATAAAGTAAGTCATAGTCCTCAATTATTCCATTTGGTTCGCTTGTGTTCCCATCACTGTCTGTATCATTCGGGTCGTATATATCAACAGGTATATATGGAGCACTTATTTCAACTGTTGCATTTCCGCTTAAATCATTTGATACTGGATCTTTACCTTTATTCAGGAAGAAACTCAAATTACCTGATAGTGAATATGTGCCTGTTGTAGTCGGAGTTACATTAATTCTCAGGACATGGTCAGCAACTCCACCATTACCTCCTGAATAAAAGAGAATTCTAAGTGTTTGAAGTCCTGTTGCCGGAGTGTTTGCCATTGTAGAATAGGTCACAGCAACTCCTCCTTCTCTTGTTACACTGTTAACTGTAAATCCTGATGGGAGAATTTCACTTAAAGTGAATGAAGAAGGCTTACTTGCTTCGTCAACATCAACTATTATGTCATAATCAAATCCAATTGCCTGGGCTGCTCTTTCTGGCAAGTATCTCTTTCCAATAACTGTTCCTTTTGTCCTTAAAATTCCCCATCCGAACTTTGTTCCAGCATCTGGAGTTATTCCTGTTAAATTGATGTTAAAAGCAGGGTTTCTTCCTGAAGTTGCACCTGGATTGTTGCTGCTGTCTCTGTAAACTTCTGCATAGTAAATCCTTCCACCCATAAGGTAAGCAATATAATCAGCATCATTTGTTGAATCATAAACAGGTCCGTAAACAGGATATTCAAAATCTTGTCCTGTATTTGCAACAACAAGTTCAACTCCACCGTCATTCACATCCATTGTGAATATCTGGGAAACATTATCCCACATATTTGAAACAAAGATTATCTTTCTTCCGTTGCTTGAGAAAGAAGGATATCTTTCATAACTGTTTGCTGTGTTTGTCACCTTTGCAGGAGTTCCAGGGGTTATTGTTCCTGCAATATTATCCACCACAACATCTGTCATAACAATATCCCAGTCAGTTGGAGATGAAGCATCGGTTGGTCCACCTGTCTGCCCATAGACAGAATAAACAATCCTTGTCATATCAGGATTGAAGTAAATTGATTCTATGTTTGCATAGTGGGAAGTTCCATTATCATCAATAACTGTTTCTGCTCCACCTGTAATGTTTTTAACAACAACATCCCACAATCCTGCTGCTGCCTCTTTTGCATAAACAACCCATCTTCCATCAGGTGAAATACTTGCCTGCTTTAAATTCCATGCAGGGTCAGAAGCAAACGAAGCATCGTTTGTTCCATCATGATCCATTTTGGAAATAGAAGTTAGCCCAGCAATATCGGAGGTATAAACAATTGTTCCTCCATTTCTCGCAAGATTGGGGTCTGACTTTACATTGGCTGAATTTGTCAACTGTGTTGCATCTAACCCATCATAATTTGCTCTATAAATCTGGTTATTCAACGCATAAACAAATCTTGTCTGGTCAATTGAAACATAATCAGTTACTGGTGTAGTTGGGACTGGAGACCAGTTAGGAAGTCCAAAATCAATACTTACTTCTGTAACTCTCTGGCTCTTTGAAGTATTTGTATCTGAACTTGTGGTGTCATAGTTTGCCTGCCAGATATCATCATCGGAAAGAAGTGTTGCAGCATAGAACATCTGTCCACTTGCTCCAAGAGTTGGAGTTGTTGTCCCATCTCCAAAGAAAGCAGGGTCAAATTCATCTATATCAGAAGTATTTGAAACATTGTATTCAGTTCCACCTATGACTCTGACATAGACATCCCATTTTCCATAACTATACTGCTGCCATTCTCTTTTTGAATAAATCAACATTGGAGAAGTAAGTCCGACAGTATTTCTCATTGAAGAAAGCACCCTTCCATACTGAGGTGTTGTTGGAGTATTGTTTGTAAGGTTTGTGAAAGAACCACCGTCAGCAATAACTGTATAAATATCCTGAATTCCGTTTGTAATTCCAATGAAGGCAATGGTTGTCTCATCAACAAAAACAGGATGTCTTACTTCAAAGTTCTGCTGGCTTACAACCTGTGTTGAAAGACCAGTTGCGAAATTATAAACCCAGAGTTCTGTTCTATCTGTCCTTTCATATGTATATGCCAGAAGACCAGAGTTTCCATCATAATCAGGAGAGAGGGTGGCATATTTTAAATTTGCATTTGGAAGGAAAGATAGTTTCCCCTGAGATGGGTCTGTAAGTGTTGAGTTTGTGCTTGTCAGATAAACAGAAAAGTCAATAGTTCCTGGATTTGAACTGTAAGTAAATAATATCTCACTTCCATCTGATGTAAGTTGAGGATTTAAAACAGCACCATTAGGATTTGCAGTTGCAAAATCAGTTATCTGAGTTACATCCCCTGTTGAAAGATTTTTTACATAAAGGTCACCTGTCTGTGTAATTTCTCCATCTGCTCCTCTTACCACACTCTTTACATAACAAATCTGTCCTTCATTTGAAATTGGCATAATCGGTGCAGGGTCAATTGTAAGTGAAAGGGGAACAGAATCTGTCTGCCCATCCATGTCAGAAACGGTTGCTGTAAAGTTATAAGTTCCTGAGGTGGTTGGGGTTCCGCTTATAAGTCCTGATGGGGACAGAGTTAAACCCGGAGGTAAAACCCCTGAAGTCAAAGACCATGTATATGCTCCACTTCCTCCTTCTGCCTCAAGATTCTCAGAATAAGCAACTGTGACCTGCCCATTTGGCAGAGAAGTTGTTTTTATTTCCAGAGTAATCATAAAATTATATGGATTACTTGTTGCGGTCCCATCATCATCAGTTAATGAGAAAGTTACTGACGAATCATGAGCAGAAGAACTTACTATTCCTGAGATTGTTATCGTTCCATTATTAGCATCAACAACAGTATAAGAAGAAGTCAGTCCTGAAGGCAAAATCCCATTTTGTGTAAATGTAGCATCCTGGATGTTTGTTCCAGTTACTGCAATAGTGATGTTTACACTATCTCCAACACTATAAAGATAGTTTCCACCATCTGGAGAAAAACTTACTGCA
>QMOO01000121.1 GCA_003648245.1 Caldisericota bacterium | reverse complement strand
GAAAGATCTGGTATTTATAAGCGTTTTTATTACGTAGGAAGGTCTCAAATAAAATGATATAAGCGCTTTCCTTCTCAACTTCAAAACCTTTTCTCTTGACAAATATTTGGTTCCTATAACAGGGTTTGTAAAATAATTATGACCTGTTATCTCATCATTTAATAAGCCTTCCTCTTTAACCAGTTCAAATAGCTCTGTACCATAGTAAGGTATTGCTATATGAAATTCAGCAAAATCGCATGGAAGCTTTTTGGCAAATTCTATAGTTTTGTTTATATCCTCCTCTTTTTCCCAGGGAAAACCTAACATAAAGAAACAATATGTTTTAAAACCAATTTTTTTTGCCATATTCACTGCAATTATTGCATCTTGAACAGTTGATCCTTTTTTCATTAACTTAAGACTTTCATCGCTTCCAGATTCAATGCCAAAAGCAATAAGGTAACAACCAGATTTTCTCATCCATAAAAGAGCTTCCTCATCCAGTGGTTTTACACGTGAGTTTGCAACCCATTTTATCTTCAATCCTCTATCTATAATTTCTTTACATACAGAAATTACCCAATCCTTGTCCATTGTAAAGGTATCAGCTCTAAAAAAGAACTCTTTGATCCCATAACTTTCCATACATTCTTCAATTTCATCCACAATATTCTTTGGACTTCTCTTTCTAATTCTACTTCCTGAAACTATGGGTGTAAGACAGTATATACATTTTGCAGGACAACCTCGAGAGGTTTGAATTGTTGCCATAGGATTGCCTGTATCTGGATTTATGTAAAGCTCATTTTTAATTAGATCCCTTGCAGGGAAAGGAAGTGAATCAAGATCTTCAACAAAAGGAGAAGGTAAAGTTTTAATCCATTCATTGTTTCTTCTAAATATTAAACCTCTAACCTCTGATATATTCAGACCTTTATTTAAAGCGTTTACAAATTTATCTATTATTCCTTCACTCTCTCCATATATAGCAAAATCCATGAAGTTATAAACTTCCTTATTAAATGATGAAAGTGGAGCTGTAATAAAATGTGCTCCTTCAGCCACAGTTATAATATCTTTTTTAATATCTTTTGCAATTTTAAAATATTCTAAATCCTTTTCAATTGTGGCTGTGGTTATACTCATTATCAACATGTCTGGATTAAAACTCTTTAGATCTTCAACAAAACTCCTATTTTTCTCGACTGGATAATCTCTTATCAAAGGATCCACTCCTATGAGCCTTAGAACAGATGCCATATACCCAAGATTATTTGGAGGACGCACAGAAATAGTAGCACTTCCCTCAATATCGGCCTGACACCTCTCTTCACCTCTTTGATAAAGTCCAACTGGTGGATTAAAAAGTAAAGCTTTTTTTACTCTCATCAATTTTAAAGTGTATCACTTTTTAAACTTTTATTTATAAAAAGGTATTATGGGTGTTTTGGAAATATCTTGTTAAGTAGGTATTCCAGCTTTTTGTTTGCTTCAGCTATCTTTCCTTTCATTAGATCCCTTTCTATAAAGGTTAAAAACTTACTTAGTTTGTCCCTTTCCTCTGCTGTGAATTTTCCTCGCTCTATTATAATTTTTAAAGCGTCTAATTTTCTTTGAATTTCCACCCTGTTTATGCCCTTAAATCGAGATGGTCTCACGAAAGCTTCCGATACAGGTTTAACATTCGGATCGTAAAGAGAAAGTGAGAACACAAGTAAAAAAACAATAACAAGAAATAACGTTAAAATTTTAAAACCGTTCCTATTTCCTCGTGCAATATCATAAAATGATAAAGACAGGAACAGGAAAAGCAGAATAAACACGAAGGAAGTAGAGACTACAGGCTTTTCAACTTTCGCTTGAGAAACTTTATGGGTATTCTTGAATATTTTGTAACCAGATACCTCTCCAATCTCTTTAAAGTAATCTTTATTTAAGAAATTTGCTGAAGTCTCTTGTAAAACTGGAAGTAAGATAATGTTACAATCTTCTGGCTTCGGATACTTATACGGCTTTACTTCATGGAACATACCCGAACTTCCAAATCTTTCACTTAAACCTGTAATAAGATTGGATAAAACACCGTTCTGAATAAATATTGTGTCGTGTTCCTTTGTATTTTCTTTCAAAAAATTAACAAGTTTAATATTCTTTTCTGTCAGCATAGTTCCTCTTGGTCCCCTCACAGAAACACTACCCTTGTTTGCTGTTATTAAAGCTATTATAGTTGATGGAGCTCTTTCTGTATGCAGCTTCTTCTTTCCAAATACTAAAATAGGGTCAGATAAAGAAATAGAAAGGATTAACACAAAGATAGCAATTCTTATAAAGCAAATACTATTTTTATGATATGCAGGATTTAAATTTTTCTCACCCCATCTTCTTAAAGAGGAGAGACCCACCCCTGCAAGAATTGAGAGAGGTATAAAACTATGAGCATTCCAGAACCTATCAGGATACATAAGTATAATAGGTGTTAGTGAAATTAAAAGCAATAGAGGAAAAATATATCTTCTTTTCTTTTTAACTGAAAAGAAGATACCAAATAATGCAAAAATCCATAAAATTATATGGATATAATGAAGCTTATCCATTGAGGGAGCTCTTAAGTTTAAATATCCAAGATTAGAGACGATATTAAACAACCACGGAGAAAACAGAATGTAGGAAACTAAAATAGATAAGAGAATGAATTTCCTTTCCTTTCCTTTTTTAAAAAAGGAATAAAGAAAGAAGGAAAAAATATAAAGGTGGGAAAGTGTAAGATGGGAGTAAAGCATAAGAGTCATAAGAAGAGCAGACGCAATTTTTTTATTTTTCTCTATGGAATACCATACAAATAGACCAATAATTTGAGTTAAGGAGGCTGCGCTTGTAACTGAAGATTGCCAGAAAAAATAGGATAGACTTCCCAGGAATATAACAGAATATAAAGCAGTTTCACTGTCAAAAATCTCTCTTAAAACATACCACAGAGTAAAGAGAGTCAAGGGAAACATAATAAAACTTGTAAATCTTGCAATAAAAATCTCTTTAAACCCGAGTTTTAAAAGAAAAAGCATAAAAATATGGAGCAAAGGAGGATAAAGATGGGGTCTCCCGAAAGGTGCAAACTCCCAGAAGGAGTTTATGACAACTCCCCCAGCAATATTAAATCCCTCCATGACCCCCATATGGTAATAAATATCCACAAATATAGGATAAATAAACCACTTGATAATACTAAAGATCACCAAAACCAGGATAAAAGCGATAGACAAGAAATCAAACAGGTTTTTTCTCAATCTTCTTCTCATGAAATCCTTTCTTCTGATAAAAATATCTATACTTTAGAAGAGTCATTATAGCTTTAATACCATCCCTTATTCCTATCCTTTTTCTCTTCATTTTGTTTGGAAAATACCTAACAGGAACCTCGTGTATTTTGACACCGAGGTTTAAAAGTTTAGCAGTCATTTCAGGACAGATCTCAAAACCTTTTGCCTCAAGCTCCAGGGCTTCAAAAATTTCTCTTTTCATAACCTTAAATCCTGTAGCTTCATCTGTAATATTACTTTTAAATATTAAATTTGTAAAGAATGTCAAAAAGAAATTTCCCAATTTATAGGTGAAATTTATCCCCTTCACACCTTTTAAAAATCTTGAGCCGAAGACTACATCACTAATACCATTTTTAATAGGCCCTATAAGCGAGGGAATATCTTCCGGTAAAAGCTCCAAATCTGCATCAAGGATGACTATTATATCTCCCGAGGACGCTTTACAACCCTCTCTTACAGCAAATCCTTTTCCTCTATTCTTTTGTAGATTGATTCGTTTTATCTCTCCTCTAAATTTTTCTAATTCTTTTAATGTATTATCTGTTGATACATCGTTAACTACTATTATCTCCTTCTCAAAATTAAGAGAGAGGGTTCTTTTAATTACTTCGCTTATAGTTTTTTCCTCATTGAATACTGGTATTATTATACTTGTCTTCATAGCTCATAAATAAATACAGAAATTCAACAAAAAAGTTACCTTAAGCCATGTGGTATAATTTAGGATATGAATATCAGAAATTTTTCCAT
>QMOO01000120.1 GCA_003648245.1 Caldisericota bacterium | reverse complement strand
TGATAACCCAATCCCTCAGTTTCAACAATGGATGCATCGGTAGAACCACCGGTTACACCAATTTGAAATTCTATATTTTTTGCATTCATAAACTCAGAAAAGAAACCAAAAAGCTTCTCATCCACAACCATTCTTCTGTCAACTTTTCTTATCACAGGTCCCTTTCCGACAACAACAGAATTCTTATAAGGCAGGCTAACTAAAGAGAAATCTGATGCCGATATTGAATCCACCGCAACAGTTAATAACGGATTTATTCGAGGAGCAATAACTGATGCTCCCCTCAACCCAATCTCTTCTTCTGTCGTAAAGACAAAGACCAATGTATTCAGTGGTTTTGTCTTTCTAAACATCTCAAGTAAGTTTATAAGGATAAAACAGCCGAATCTATCGTCAAGTCCTCTTGACACAATAAGATCATTGTTGAGTTGAATGAAATCCTTCTTAAATACTATCGGTGTACCCTGATTTATACCCAGGGAAATAACCTCTTCCTTCGATTTTGCTCCAATATCTATCTGGAGTTTATACCAGGGAGTAATCTTACCTTCCATTTCCTTCTCAACAGATAAATGGGGTGGAACTATACCTATAACTCCATAGATTTCCTTATCCTCTGTGATAAGTCTTACAGCTCTTGAAACAAGCACTCTATCATCTATTCCTCCCAGCTTCTGAAACCCAATAAATCCTTTCTCATCAATGGATGAAACTACCATTCCCAGTTCGTCCATATGTGCCATAAATAGAATAGTATCCTTTCTTTCCCCCTTCTTTACAACAATTAAATTTCCAAGGGTATCTTCATAGACTTCATCAGGATTCATCTTTTTTACTTCATCTTTGATTACCTCTCTTATCTTTGTCTCAAAACCGCTAACCCCTGGTGTTTCAACAAGTTTTTTGAGTAAATCTAAATTCATACCTCACCTCACTTTATTCTTTTAATGTTACTTCATCAATCCAGTTAAAATAATCTTTATTTCCATCTATAACTGGAATTGCCACAATTTCAGGAACAGAGTAAGGGTGATTTTTCTTTATCACCTCTTCAATCTTTTTATAGAGCTCTTTCCTTGTTTTTATGACACATATATACTCTTTTGCTCTCTCTATCTTTTCCTCCCATATGTAGACTGACTCCTCTAATTCAGATATCTGAACACATGCAGCAAGTTTCTCTTTCAGAAGAAGCATGGACAACTTCTTTAAGGTGTCCAGATCATCCATTGTGGTAACAACCTGAATGTAACTATATCCCGAATTCATTTACCCTCTACCTCCTTTCCACATAAAGGTATTTCACCTTTATAATATAACCATCCATCTTTATACTCAATAAGAATCGGCTTTACTTTTATACCCTCCTTTAATCCTTTATAAAAAACCTTTGCAAAATAGGGGTCATTCTCCTTATTGGGAAGAAAACAGGTCGAATCCGGTCTTAATACAAGGATAAGAAGGTAAGGTTGAAATCCCTCTCTCACAGCAGAAATCAAACTATTTATGTGCTTTGCCCCCCTTGATGTTGGAGCATCTGGAAAAAGAGCAACTTTATTTTTTGAAAGTGTGCATCCTTTAACTTCTAAAAGTAGATTCTCGCCATTCTCCTTTTCAAGGAAAAAATCAATTCTACTCTCCTTAAATTTAAATTCTGGCTTTACATCCTTAATATCCCCAAAGATCTTTAGCTTTTTTATTAAAACCTCTGATATCTTACGGTGATAGGCAGAGTTTACAGGAATAAGATACTCATTTACTTTACCTAAAAGCAGGTCCCAGTGTGTTTTTCTTTTTTCTCCCCTTGCTTTCTTTATAAAAACAGTATTGCCTTTGTAGAGTATTTCCTCAAGTCTTCCTGAATCATGTATATGAACTTTCAACAATTTCCCCTCTACCCCCACAATACCAAGGAATCTATTTCTTCTCTCTATAAACTCTCCCATTTTATCCCATGAATACCTGATAATTTTCCTCATAAGGAAAAGTTTACAAAAAATAAAATCTATGTAAACCTATAACAGTTGAAATAAAACAACTTCTCTGGTAATTTTAAACTAATGAATCCTATTATAAAGGAACCTCAAGAAGACCTCGAAAGAGGGAGTGTTAAGAAAATCAGGAATTGGCTTAAAGATTTAATAAATGTGCTTGACATTGTGCTTGCTATCCTTGCTCTTTTATTCTTCTTCATAGGACTAAAATATCTCCCTTACTACATAAGCGAAGCTCTTCATATTCCTGAACAAAACCTTGTTGCTCATGTAGAGGACATACTTTCGTATATAATACTTCTTGCCATTCTCCTTGAGTTAACTGTGGTTCTCGTAAGGTTTTCAACATTTGTCCTGATTGATACACTTATATTTATAATAGTAAGGAAGCTACTGAGACCTTCAATTTCCACCCTTGACATATTTCTCGGGGTATCAGCTGTTGTATTGTTAATCTTTGCAAGAAAGTATGGATTTTCAAAGGAAGAGAAGGAAAAGAAATTCTAATTTAGCCCCTTAGTTTTTTCCATTCCTCCAAAAGTTTTCTCTCAGTCTTTGAAAGCCTGGTAGGTATCTTTATGTTTGCTATTACATATAAATCCCCTCTTCCTCTTCTTCCAAGGAGTGGTAAACCCTCTCCCTTCAATCTTATTTTTTCTCCAAATTGTAATCCTGGTTTTATATTTATAACCTTTTCTCCCTCAAGAGTTGGTATGGTTATGCTTCCACCAAGAAGAGCTGTTATAAGAGGTATTTGAGCTTCATAAAAGAGATTTTCTCCTTCTCTTTTTAAAAGTGGATGTGGTCTAACCTTTACCTCTATATAAAGATCTCCATTAAGGCCATTCCTTCCCTGATTACCCTGTCCTTTAAGCCGAATCCTCATCCCATCTTCTATTCCAGGTGGTATCTTTATTTTAATTCTCCTCTTCTTTCTTACCACACCACTTCCCCCACAAACTTCACATGGATGTGTGTTTATGTAGCCTTCACCATGACATCTTGGACACACAGTAACGGTGACAAACTGACCAAATATGGTTCTTTGAACTCTTTTAACCTGTCCTGTACCACCACATTCAGGGCAGACTTCCTTTTCAAAACCAGGCTCAACACCAGTTCCACCACACCTATCACAAATCTCTTCCCTCTCAATCTCTATCTCTTTTTCAGCTCCTTTTAAAACATCTATTAAATCTATGGTTAGTCTGTAATATAAATCTCCTCCTCTTCTTACCCTTTCTTTTCTTCTTTCTCTTGTTGTACCGAAACCACCAAAGAATGTATCAAATATATCTTCAAATCCAAAATCAAAATCCTTAAAGAAATCACCGAAAGGTCTTTCCTGGTCGTAGGAGAATCCACCAGTTGGTATATCAGCGGATCCATACATATCGTATCTCTTTCTCTTTTCTGGATCTGAGAGAACTTCGTATGCCTCATTTATCTCTGCCATCTTTTTGGCAGCTTCTGGATCGTCTTTGTGTAAATCAGGATGATACTTCTTTACAAGTCTCCTATATGCTCTTTTTATCTCCTCGGGGGTGGCATTCCTATCCACCCCCAGTATCTCATAGTAATCCTTTTTCATTACTTAACTTCGTAGTCTCCGTCAATGGTTCCTTTGTCGTCTCCTTTATCCTTTTTGTTTTTGTCTTCTGGCGGTTTCTGTTGCGTTTGAGTTTTTTTGTATATCTCCTCTCCAATCTTTGCAAGTGCCTCATTTACCTCATCAATCTTCTTTTTTATCTCATCCATCTTGTTTTCTTTAAGGAGTTTCTCAAGTTCATTAATCTTTTTCTCGGCATTCTCATAGACATCTTTACTCACCTTATCCTTGTTCTCTCTAAGGGTCTTTCTTCCAGTGTAAATTATCTGATCAGCAGTATTCCTTAACTCTATCTCTTCCTTCCTCTTTTTATCCTCCTCTGCAAATTTTTCTGCCTCTTTTCTCATTTTTTCTACCTCCTCTTCAGAAAGCCTTACAGCGTTTGTTACTGTTATGTGTTGACTTTTACCAGTTCCGAGATCCTTTGCAGTTACATGGAGTATCCCATTCTCATCTATCTCAT
>QMOO01000119.1 GCA_003648245.1 Caldisericota bacterium | reverse complement strand
GGATTTTAAGAATATACACAATCTTGAAGAAGAGTTATGACTTCAAAGGAATATACATTCTCTTTCTCGGTGACATAATAGATGGAGAGTTGACCTTCCCTGTTCAGCAGTTTCACATTGACAAACCAGAATTTGAGCAGATTGTATCTGCAGCAGATGTTCTTGGAAACCTGATTGACAGCCTCAAGAATAAAATAGGAAAGGTATATTTGCGTGGAGTCTGGGGAAACCATGCACATAATCCAAAAATGCATGATTTAAACAGGGGAGATATGCTTTTGTATGAGTTTCTTAAAAGAGAGTATGAGAAGGATCCTCAGGTAGATGTAGAATTCTCAAAACAGTTTTTCCAGGTAGTGGAGATAGAGAAACATGGATTCCTTCTCTACCATGGTATGAGCATAAGGAGTTATTTGGGAATTCCATTTTATGGTATAGGAAAGTGGGGAGCAAGAAGAATAAAGACGCTTCCAAAAGGCTGGGATTATTTGATTTTGGGACACTTTCATCAGCTGAATTATTTGAACTATCCAGGATTTGAAGTTTACATGAATGGAACTCTTGTAAGTTCAGATCCATACAGTTTGGAAAGATTTGGAGTAGATGGGGATAATAGGTTCTGGCTTCTCTCTGTTCATGAGGAGAGAGGCATAACATTTCAATACAAGATAAACACAAGAGGTTAAAAGATGAGAAGAAAAATACCCTGGGATGAGATAAAAAAGAAATATGTTGTTGGAATAGAGAAAGATGGAAGAAGGATATATCCCACATATGAAGAGTTAGCAAAAGAATACAATATAAGTTTTGATTACTTAAGGAGAAAGGGCTCCAAGGAAGGTTGGAGAGAGCAAAGGGAAATCATAAGTAACAAAATAGTCACAAGGGAATCACAAAAGGTCATAGAAGAGATTTCAGATAAGGGAGTGGAATTTGACCTTAAATGTTTCCAGATAGCAAAAGAGGCAGTAGAAAAGATTGAGAGTTTTTTAAAGGAATCAAATAAGAAAGAGATAAATTCTCTTCTGTCTGCACTTCAGAAAGCACAGGAGATAGGAAAGAATGCCTTGGGTGAGGAAGTAGAAAAAACTCCAACTGCAAGAACATTAAGAGATTTAGTTGAGCAGATAGAGAAAATGAATGAGTGATTTAAGGAAACTTTTGGATCCTGTCTGGCTTGTTGAGAATCTTGGATATATAAGAACACAGCATAATCCCTTAGTTAAGTTTAAGCCCTGGGAGTGGCAGAGAGAATTCTTAAGGATTCTTGACAAGCATGATAAGGTTGTTCTTTTGAAAAGTAGAGATATAGGAGCTTCCACAGTTGCAGTTCTCTACTACACAGCAGACACAATAATAAATGGTGGAGATTTTTTGATAGCAAGTTACAAGAAAGAGTCTGCAGCGTTTCTTTACGAGAATGTTAAGGTTTTTATTAAGAATCTTCCAGATGTATTGAAACCAGTTACAGAGCTCATTGAAGATACAAAGCACGGTTTGATTATAAAGAGCTCTGGAGCACATATAAAAGCAGTTGAAATGTCTCCAAAAGTTGGGCGTTCATTTAGAGCTATACGCATTCTTGCATCAGAAGTGGCACACTGGAAAGAACCAAGAAAATCATGGGTAGCTCTTACAGGAGCAGGGACCAAGGGTGTAAAGATATGTGTGGAGAGTACACCAAACCCAGCACCAGAGGGAGAGCTTTTTGAGGAGATATACACAAATCCTGAATATTATTCCTGTGAGTATGATTGGAGAGTGAGTCCTGAGCATGATGAAGAATGGGAGAGAAAGAGAAGAAGTGAACTTACCGATAAAGAGTTTGCAATAGAGTATGAATGCGATTTGACAAAATCCTCAGAGGGGAATAATGTAATACCGATTTCTTGGGTCGATGGAGCGATAACAAGGATTATGAAACCAGAGGGGGAAATTGTATTTGGAGTGGATGTAGCAAGATATGGAGATGATGAAAGTGTAGTCGTGATAAGACAGGGACCCAAGGTTTTGGATATAAAACCTTTCAGAAAGATTGACACCATGGAATATGCTGGGCGAATAAAAGATTTAGCAGAGAAATACAGTCCTTCAAAAATAATTGTTGATGTTATAGGTGTTGGGTCAGGGGTTTATGATAGATTGAGGGAACAAGAACTTCCAGCTGTAGAATTCAACTCTTCAGAAAAAGCAGAAGATAGTGAGAGGTTTGCTAACAAAAGGGCAGAGTCTTACTTTGGATTGAGAGAAAGGTTTAAAGATGGAGATATAGATATTCCAAATGATAGGATTTTAAGACAGCAACTTACGAGGCAGACTTATAAATTCAATTCAAGGGGACAAATACAGATTCAATCCAAAGAGGAAATAAAAAAGAAATATGGTTGGTCACCAGATAGAGCAGATGCGTTAATGATGGCTTTTGCAAATGTGAAAAAGGGAAAGATAGGAATTTACACAGATGTAAACAAGGAGGAAATTAAAAAGTGGGAATCCTTGATAAACTCCTAAGAAGGAAACCAAAGACAAAAAGTTTTGGGGTAGAGGGGGCAGGAATTATTCCTGTAGAGGTTGATTATGAGACTTCATACAAGATAAATCCGTGGGTCTACCGCTGTGTAAGGGTAATAGGAAACAAGGTTGCTTCAACTCCGATAAAGATTTATAAAGAAACTTTAAAGGGGAGTGAAGAGGTTCCGGATACAAAAATTCAGATATTCAAGAGACCAAACAGGTTTATTTCCTGGACAGAGCTATTAAGAAAAACAGTTGCCTGGATACATCTACATGGAACTTCTTATTGGTGGGTAATAAGGGATTCAAGTGGCAAACCCTTGGAGTTATACTTGCTTAGAACATCCCTTGTTAGATATGATACAGATCCAGTGAACTTGTACAAGAAATTTTACTACAGAGTTGGAGGAGATGTCGGGGAGATAGAAATAGACCCAAGAGATGTTTTGGTGTTTAGAAATACCAATCCCTTTGCTGAGAGAGAAGGACTTTCAACCATATCTGCCATAAAGAAGACAATAGAAACAGACGAGGCAATAAGGCTTCTCAATAAATCCCTTCTTGATAATGGAGCGGTACCAAATGGAATTCTCTGGACAGAACAGAATCTCTCTGATGATGAGGTTCAGAGAAACCTTGCAATATGGAATGCAACCCATAAAGGAGTTAAGAATGCTGGAAAGGTTGCACTTTTAACAGGCGGGCTTCAGTATCAGCAGGTGGGGTTGAAACCTGAGGATGCAAAGTTCCTTGAACAGAGGAAACTAAACAGAACCGAGATTGGGGCTGTTTTTGGGGTTCCTCCAGTATTTTTGGGAGATTACCAGTATTCTAACTACAAGGTAGAAGATCAGAGAAAGAGTTTCTATATCGATACTGTAATTCCTCAAGCAAGAGATATTGAGGATGTAATAAATGCATTCCTTATGCCTATGTTCGGAAATGAGTACTGGATGGAGTTTGATTTTTCATCACTTCCAGAATTCCAAGAGGATGAACAGAAGAAGGCAAATGTTGCAAAGATATATGTGTCTTCTGGAATTAAGACAATCAATGAAGTCAGAGAAGAGATGGGACTTTCCAAAGTCCCCTGGGGGGATTCCTGGTGGGCTCCTATGAGTCTTGTTTCCTTTGGGGAGTATAAGGAGGGTAAAAAAGTAGATGAAGCAATCACCAAACTGTTTCCCTCTATAAAGTTCAACAGGGAGTTGTACTGGAAAAGTTTTGTTCAGAAAGTTAGTCCCCAGGAGAGAAAATTTACTTCAGAGTTAAGAAAATACTTTGAAAAACAGGCAAAGGAGATAATAAAAAACCTTGAGGGGAACAAAAGCATAAAAAAGGGTCTTGTTGATGATATTTTCGATTTTTCCAAGTGGGTGAAAATCTTTAAACAGAAGTTCTCCCCGCTCCTTCTTGCTTTCTTTATGCAGGCAGGGGAAGATCAGGCGGATTTGTGGGGACTTTCTATCTCCTTTGATGTGCTGAATGAGAGAGCAATCAAGTATGTTGGAGATAAGATTGATTTCATAAGTGCAAAAATAAATGAGACAACGAAGGAGAAATTAAGGGAGACACTTCAAGAGGGGGTTCAGAATGGAGAGGGAATT
>QMOO01000118.1 GCA_003648245.1 Caldisericota bacterium | reverse complement strand
CTTTAATTTAATCTCTGGTTATCATAGGGATCTTCAGGAGACAAAGGAGATAGTGTTTGAGGGATTTGATACAGTAAAGGAAACCCTTAGTGTAATTTCAAAGGTTGTAAAAAAACTTGAAGTCAACAAAGAAAGAGCAGAAGAGCTTTTAACCCATGAACTCTTTGCCACAGAAGAAGTTTACAAACTTGTAAAGAAAGGAGTTCCATTCAGAGAAGCGTATAAAATCATAAAAGAGAAGTATTCTTAACAAATTTATCCTTATAATAAGGATAAATCTCTAACATAATGTCCTTATTATAAGGATA
Organism: Caldisericota bacterium; assembly: GCA_003648245.1. Next base: position 3,834 of record QMOO01000118.1, on the reverse strand, counting down.
AAAAATTCCTGCATGGAAATGGTGAATAAGAGAATTTGCAATAATTAATCGTAATCTGGAAAGAGATTATCGTAAATAAATCTTTTCATTTCAGCTTCTGGCATACCTTCATCATAGAATTTCTTTTTGAGTTCTTCAAATGTTTTTATGTTGTAATGTAAGATAATTAATTTAAAGTCATTATATATATCAAAGGAGGGAGAATAAGTGTAATAATGAAGTAGAATTATCCCCTCTTTGTATTCTACACCTCTATCTATTCTGAGTTGATTCATGGGTGAAAACCATGCTCTTTTTTCTGGAGAGTAATAAATCACATGCTGGTGTCCAGCACCATGCAACTCTCCTTTAAATTTATATCTAATATGCCAAGTAATAGTCCAGCTACTTACACCAATGGATTTCAATATTGCTGCAACAAAAGATGCCTCATCATCACACACTCCTATTCCTTTTCCATGCTCTTTAAAGTATCTCCAGATAAAATCGTTGTTGTTGAAGTTATGTGGATTGATTTTCTCTCCGTCAATTATCATATCAGGAAGATACTCTTCGAGTCCGTCTTCCTCTTCATTGTATTTCAGAGTGAAAAGCCAATGTTCATTACTCCAAGAGAAATAAGCGTCTAGAATATTTGCTAATATTTTTGTATGTGTGCCAGACTTTGGAAGTATAGTTTGTTCCATAAAATCCTTCATCTCTTTGAGAGTTGATATTTCGGTTGTAAGCCATTTATATGCTTTTATATTCATTTTATAATTTGTAAAAACACTCAGAGAGTATTTATTATAAACATTCTTTCCATAAACAAAATTATCATCTATCCTGAATGTAAGAAACATCTTTTCAAGCAGAGGAAGATCTTCAAGAGGATAAATTCCCACCTTCTTTTGCCATTCATTTACCTCTCTTAGATAAAGAAGTAAATCCAAGCTATCCTTAGATGAAACCTTTTTAACTTCGTCATCGCCTATAGTTAGGAAAATACCATTTGATATGGCATCTGATATAGAAAGGGTATCAAATAATTTTAGTTCTGTATTTGTAGTGAGGTAATGTAGAAGACTAAGTTGGGTATTAAATTCAGGTATCTTATATGTAAAAATAGCACCCAGCTTCCCATATCCAGTATCCATATCTATGTCTTTTTCCGATACCAAATTTCTTACCCATAATTCAAAGTAGATGTTGTTCATCTCCTTGAAATTCCACATATTTGAAAGAGGAATCCTGTATTCTACAACATCTCCCACCTTGAGATACATTTCCTTGGGAGTTAATTCATAATGACCGTAGCTTTTGTTGTTATCATATCTACTAATATAGATTCGATCATGCCCTTCATCAATTTCACACCACTGATTATCATTCAATCTTACTCTAAATCTCCAAGAAATATTGGGATCTTCTGCTGGTTTACCTTTTGTTTTGTAAAACACATACACATAATCATCGTCTCTTAAAAAAGCATAGCTTATAATATCAACTGAATCTTTCTCTACACCTTCTGGAGGCATTATATTAAGATCATTCTCTATATCAGATTGTAGAAAAGGATAATTCTCCCAATCGTCTCCCTTGCCATCAAATTTAATTTGGTTCGCATAATTTCTCATTATCTCAAAATCTTTCTCTCCCTCTAACTGTCTATAATCTCCTCCCCTCAACATCAAATCAAACCCTTCCCATATCTCATGTTGTTTTGTTATCTTCTCCTTAAACCTATCCTCAAACTTCTCATATGGTTTTCCTTTTAGATAAAGGGATATAATATCTTCATATGATTCTAAAAGATTTATTGATTCTTCAGGAGTTACCTCTTTATAAGATGGAAGGTTCTTTAACTCCTCTATAAAATCAAACTTGTTTGGATCATCTGATGGAATCTTTGCAAAATACGAATCAATTACCTTCCTTGCAAGAGTTATGTTATTCTCATCTTCCTTATCCTTTACATAAGAATCTATAAATTCCTCCTCCTCTTTATCAATCTTCCCATCCTCAAAGAATAGAAATGTATTTAACTCATAATCCTTTAACTCATCTGGGAGAGATGAGACAAAGGAGAAGAATGATTCTATTCTGTTATAGGTTAATACCGTATCCTCGTCTTCAATCTTTGGATAGAGAAAGGTAAAGAAATTCTCTTTTAACTTCTCATCCCTATTCTTATAGAATGAATCAATAAGATTATAAATCCTTTTCTTCTTGTTCAGTATCCCTTTTATCTCATCTATTCTCCCTATCCCTCTCTTCTCTATTTGCTTCCCTAAATCCCTCATCATATATTCATCATCCTGAACCACATTTAGGAGTTCAAGGAATTTACCCAATACACTTATCCTTTCCTCTTCATCCTCTATTCCGTTTATCTTATCTACCACACTCTTAAACAATTCAAAGGCATCCTTATTTATTATTCTGTCTATATCTTTCTTTATACCAATATAATCCTTATCATGTATTAGTATTGAGAACGGATTTGAGTAATCCTTCAATGGATCAAGTCCTACATCAACCTCCTCATTATCCTTCAACCCATCACCATCTGTATCAGGATTTAATGGATCTGTGTTATACTCCCTTACTTCATCATAATCTGTTAGATTATCATCATCTGTATCACTTTTGGCTGGATCTGTCTTATAGATTATAACTTCCTCATTATCCTTGAGTCCATCACCATCTGTATCAGGATTTAATGGATCTGTATTGTACTCCATTATCTCCTCATAATCAGTTAGAAGGTCATCATCTGTATCTTTGTCATTTGGGTTTGTATGATAGGTATACTCATCCTTAAATGTGAGTAAATCAAAGTCAAAATCTGAACTTAAATTAAGCCCTTTAACTGTAACTTTCCTCTCCACCCCATCCCAGTATACCTTACAATCAAGAGATTCAGATACAACTCTAACTGGAACCAATGTTCTACCATTTATTATTTGAGGTGGAACATCCATAAAGAAGGATTCACCATTAATAAAATACTCATTGTTTGATACAAATAATTCCACTCTTTTTATTCCCTCAAGGGTCTCAAGTTCTATGCCTACCTTCCTTAATACTGGATCCCAACTTACGCTTGCCCCTAAACCCTCAGATATAACTCTTATTGGAACAAGAGTTCTCCCATCTTTTATAACTGGAGCTACATCACTCTCCTTCTCTATATCATTAACTCTATAAACCTTGTTACCAATCCAGAGTTCCACGATGTTTAATGCTTCCTCTGGTTGATTCTCTATCTCATACCATGAAGAATCAATTACATTACTTACCCTATATGAATAACCAAGGGAAATGTTGATTGGTGGGAATAATAACGAGATAATCAAAAACAAAGATAGAACGATCTTTGTTTTCATTTTTACCTCCATAAGTTTTGATAATTATACCCAAAAAGAAGTTCTTAATCTAACCCCAGTTGTTTTTATTTTTACTTTTTCCTCTTCAAGATCTTTCTATATTAAGACAATAGACATATGTGTTTCCTGAACCGAAATAAGCTCTTCCCTTATATATTACAGGTGTTGAGTAGATCCATGCCCAATCATTCTCTTTCGGCTCCTTCTCTGGATTGTAACTCCAAAGGATTTCTCCTGTTTCTGCATTAACGCAGTAAAACATCATGAATCCACAGTAGAGTTTGTCATTGTCATAGACAGGTTTATTGTATGTACCTACCCCAAGATTCTCCCAGATTTTATTACCGGTTTCAGCATCAAGGAATTCAAGATAACTTGATGAGACAAAAATTTTTCCGCCATGAAGAGAGAAGAAACTTTCTTCTCCATTTACTTCTTTTTTCCATATAAGTTCGCCACTGTCCAG
>QMOO01000117.1 GCA_003648245.1 Caldisericota bacterium | reverse complement strand
CTCCTATCATTAAAGATTAGGTGACATCTACCAGATGAATACCAATCAAAGATAAGGTGGTATCTTCTATCTGCATAATAACCAGACATGAAGTTTCCTGTGTCTCTTAATCTGTTAAAAGGCATCCACCCTGTTATGTAGAGTTTATCTGGAATTATAATAATCCATTGCTTAAGACTTCTATCTACATGGAACTCAAAATACCCTTCTCTTGTTGCTGTTCCCTTTATTGTGATAAGATCAGGGGAGTAAATAATATAAACATCCTTCTCCTTATCAAAGAATGCTATGTTGAACTTATCCTCAGAACATTTGGTGAAGAAAAGGGCGTATCTATCATCCTCATATGTTCCATTCATACATGTTGAATCATTAAAGGAGTCAAAAGGTATCCATCCTGTGGTGTATCCTTTATCTGGTATTCTGAGTAGCCATGTTTTATTCTCTCTATCCACAAAGAACTCAAAGTATCCTTCTCTTGTATCTGTTCCTTTTATAAGAGGATCTTCAACATCTATTACTTTGTTTGATACTGCAGCGTTGTTTGTTTGATCAGGATCAGTGGTATCTGATATAACCTCTACTGTATTTGTTATTGGATTATAATCCCTTACCTTTGCAGTTATCTTAAGTGTCTCCTCCTCTCCATCTGCCATATCTCCTATACTCCATACCCCTGTAGGGAAGTCATATGCTCCCCTATCACAGCTATAAGATACAAATTCAAGCCCTTCAGGGAGTTTATCATTAACTTTCACATTCCTTGCATAACTTGGTCCATTATTCTTAACAACTATCGTATACTCTATCTCTGTCTCAATAAGATTTGTATCCTTACTCAAAGTCTTTGTTATTGAAAGATCTGCTCTTGTTATCACATCTGTATTCTCAGTGTCGGTATTATTGTCTATATCTGGATCATCTGCATCTGATGAAACAGAAGCCTCATTGTGTATAGTTGTTCCTTCAGGAGTGGAAGGGTCCACCCTTCCCCTTATCTCCACTTCAAACTTCTCTCCATTGGGAAGTGTCCCTAAGTTGTATGAACCACTCCATGAACTCCAATCACTCCAATCACCCCAAGTTGTTCCTCCACTGGATGAGATTCTATATCTAAACTCAGGATTCTCTATCTCATCTGGTATATTGTCTGTAAGTGTCACATTCCTTGCATAACTTGGTCCACTGTTTGTTATTGTTATGGTATATGTGAGGGTCTCCCCAGCAACTACTGGATCTGTATCATCTATTTTCTCTACAGATAGGTCTGCTTCTGTATAAATATTAGTTGCAACTACACCGCCATTATTCCATTGATAATCTGGATTTTCTGCAGGTGAACTTGCTAAAAATGTACAAAAAAGTGTCGATCCATCGGGAAGAGATGGATCGATTCTTCCTGTTATGTTAATGTAGAAACACGGACCGGAATCCAGATCTCCTGGATCCTCAATAGCTTTAAGAGAATCTGGAAACATAAAGCTTCCTGTCCATTCTCCTCCATCTATCCAGTTTTCTCCATCTGTGGAATAAATGAACGTGGGATCCTGAAGATATGTTGGCTGACCAAGTGCTCTAAGAATAAGTCTCAGACTTACCTCTGGAGCATCTGATGGTCCATAATTAAACACTATTATCCTATAGGTAATATAATCTCCTGCCCTTAAACTTTCTGGTGGCATTTCATTTTCCTTTATCCCTGATTTTACATCACAAAATACACCAACAAATGTTCTTTTAGTACTCTCATTGTTATTTTCATTTGAGTCATGACTTGTTGTGGTAACCTTTGCGGTGTTAATTATAATGTCTTCCCCAGCAAGAGAAGAATCAATTGTTCCACGTACAAGGATAGTTTTAGATGAACCTGATGATAATGATCCAAGGTTTAAGTTCAATTCTGGAGGGGTGCCTGTTATAGAAGTCCATGTACTCCCATTATCAGTAGAATACTTAGGATTTAGTATCTCTGTAGGTATAGTATCTGTGAGAGTTACATTTTCTGCAGCATCGTATCCTAAATTTGTTACAGTTATCGTGTAAGTTATCTGCTCTCCTGCAGTTAAAGCATTTATACCTGATTTTGAAACAGAAATATCTGCTGAAGGGTTAACAATCACAGTTTTTGAAGATGCGTTATTAGATGGATTGGTATCGTAATCATTTGAGTCAATGCTGGCAGTGAAAGTAGCATCACCTTTAGATGTTGCTTTAACCTTCACATTCAAAGTTTTAGTGCTGTTAGGCGCCATAGACGACATATTCCATGTTATTGTTTTAGATGAAGCATCGTAAGAAGTTGATCCAGATGACACATTGATTGAATTTTCATAAACCTCACAATTTGAAGGAAGATAACATACCACATTGACATTTGTAGATGAATAATTAGAATCATTGTTTGAGGCGGTAACTGTAAATTCTATATCTTCTCCACTATAAACAGAATCAGTATTTGATGTAACATTAACTCCTAAATCTATTTGTTTTTCTTCTAAAAGTGATATTGAAGAGATGAAAGAAGAAAGATATTTATGAACAAACACATAATCGATGTAAAGACGTCCTGTACAAAGAGAACAATCCCATGTAAGAAAATTTATTCTTCCATCTACTGAACCAACAATATTGGCATTACCTTCAAAATCTAAAACACCGTCAACATCTTTATAAACTTTCCAGGTGAATCTATCATTTGTTCTATCGCATATTTCTACACTCTTATACCATTTATTCTGCTCCACCTCTTTATTTGTATAATCTCCCCAGTAATATTTTATCGGACTAATAAGATTACTACAACAACCATACTTATCATCATCATCATATTTTCCATCTCCGTTCACATCGAATTCACCAATAACTAAAAGACTAACTTTATGTTTAGTGGGCCAAGGAGTTGTGGTTTTTCTCTCTGTGGCAAATCTTGCCTCCCAAACAAAGTTTGAATAATTTGGCGAATATAAAGATTTTGTATCCCCGGTAGAATAAAGCTTTGCTTCAAAAACTACTGCTGAACTAAACCAACCTTTCCAATCACCCGCATACCACCATTTATTACTATCTGGAGGACATGGATCATCAATACTACAATCACCTTCAAAATCATCAAAAAAATCAAATGTCTCCTCTCCATATCCCGCATACCATCCTTCGTAAGGTTTCTCAAAAGCTTCATAGGGTTTTGCAATACTGTGCCATCCATGTCCTTCTACAGTTGGATGACCATAGTATATGTAAGCAACTTGAGTATCAGAGAGTACACCTCCGAAACCACTATAGTTAAAATTTATCCATATTGTTGCTTTCTTATTGTAATAATCCCAGTTTTCTATCCAATAGGGAAGGAAATGGCCATTCTTATCTGTCATATAAATATCCCTTGCATAACAACTTACATGGTCCCAAAAAAATGGGACATTACTACTATTTAAATCAATTTTCACTGGATTTTTACCAGCCCAAAACAATCGCTGGGAAAATTTAATAGTAACTTTAATTCTAAATAAATAATTTGAATCAAACCATGGAGTTGTATCAGCTTTTACTTTCTTTGTATTGATGCCAAAAAATGGGATAATAAGAGAGATAAGGATTAAAATAACACTAATTTTAAAACTTCCCTTCCTCATTGTCGCCTCCTAAACAAAAATTGAAAAGGGAAAAATTTACATTCACACACCTAAATCGTATAAGAAGTGAACACAAACTTTTCCCTTCAATTAAGGATTATTGTTTTAATTTTATTCCATTGTTAGTATTTGTCAAGTTATGTTAGGCTCTATGTCATAAGAAAATTTATATTATAGATGTGAAGGAGGAATAAAATGGGAATCTATTTTAAAACAAAGAAAGTTAGAAGAGAAACTACAAATAAATATACGGAAAAGACAAGCATCTCTCTCTTTTTTACAAACTTTAAAAGTATGTAAAGGGAGATAAGACCGAATATAAAAGAGGATAGAAAACCAAGAAACAGAGGGGAAGATGGAAGATGAACGGGTGCTTTTATGTACTCATAAAACTTATAGAGGGCTGCAATAATTATTGAAGGTATGGCAAGAAGGAATGTATATTTAAAGGATTCCTCTTCCTTCATTCCAATTAGAACTCCACCTACAAGAACCATCCCGCTTCTTGAAATACCTGGAAATATTGCTATACCCTGCAGTACTCCGAGTAAGATTGCTGAAAAAAATGAAATTTG
>QMOO01000116.1 GCA_003648245.1 Caldisericota bacterium | reverse complement strand
TGGAAGATGCTCTGACTCCAGAAGGCTTATGTATGCATGCTTTCTATGTTCTTTATCCCTGGATTCAGGTTATGCGCATGGGAGGAAAAATTCTATGGGAGGAGGATGGGAAAGTCAAGGTTCCCTGTATAGATGAAAAAAACCTTGTGGTTTTTTCGCTAAGGAGGATCGAAGATGAAGAGTGATCTCGAGATAAGCAGGAATGCAAAGGTAAAGAGAATTGAAGAGATTGCTAAAATACTTGGTTTTTCAGAAGAAGACATTATAAAGTATGGAGATTACATTGCAAAGATCAAACTCTCTGTGTGGGACAGGATAAAAAACAATAGAAATGGTAAGTATGTGGTCGTTACGGGAATAACGCCCACACCTCTTGGAGAAGGAAAAACAACTACAACCATAGGATTGGGGCAGGCGCTAAACAGACTTGGAAAGAAGGGGGTTGTGTGTATAAGGCAACCCACCCTTGGACCTGTTTTTGGAATAAAAGGTGGTGCACATGGAGGGGGGTATGCCCAGATTTACCCCTTAACAGAGTTTGATCTTCATTTTACAGGAGATTCGTATGCAGTATACACTGCTCATAATCTTCTCTCTTCTTACATAGATAACCACCTTTATAGAAAAAATAAACTTGGATTTAATGTATCAAAAATTACATGGAGAAGAGTAATTGATCTGTCTGATAGAAGTTTAAGACATGTTGTTATAGGACTTATGGGAGATGGATTTACAAGAGAAACTGGATTTGATATAACCTCTGCATCTGAGGTTATGGCTATTCTTGCCCTTTCAAAGAACTTGGAGGAGTTGAGGGAAAAACTCGGAAAAATTGTTGTTGGTTTTACATACGATAATAAACCAATAACTGCAGAGGATTTAAAGGTTGCAGGGAGTATGGCAGTTTTAACAAAAGATGCTTTAATGCCAAATCTTATTCAGACCATAGAGAGAACTCCTGTTTTTGTGCATACAGGTCCATTTGGAAATATAGCCCATGGCAACAGTTCAATAATAGCGGATCTCTTTGCAATAAAGACTGGAGATTTTGTAGTAACAGAGGCAGGTTTTGGTGCTGATCTTGGAGCAGAGAAATTCTTTAATATTAAATGCAGATACTCAGGACTCACCCCAGATGCTTCTGTTCTTGTAGTTACTGTAAGAGCTCTTAAAATGCATGGTGGTGTTGGAAGGATTATTCCGGGAAAGCCTTTACCACCTGAGATACTTGAAGAGAATCTGGAAGCTGTAAAGAGAGGTAGTGAGAATATGATAAAGCAGATTGAGAATATAAAGATTCATGGTGTTCCTGTGGTGGTTGCAATAAATCTATTCCCTGATGATCATGACAGCGAAGTTGAATTGATAAGAAAGATAGCCATAGATTCTGGTGCAGAAGACGCAGTGGTATCAGAAGTGTTCTCAAAAGGTGGTGAGGGAGGTATTGATCTTGCGAAAGCAGTTATAAAGGCGAGTGAGAAGGGAAGTAATTTTAAATTCCTATATCCACTGGAAGCCTCTATAGAAGAGAAAATTGAGAGAATAGCAGTAAAGATTTATGGAGCAAAGAAGGTTTCCTACTCTAAAAAGGCAAGAAGGAAAATCAAACTTTTTTCTTCTCTTGGATATGATAAGCTGCCCATATGTATGGCAAAGACACATCTATCTTTGTCTCACGATCCAAACCTGAAGGGAAGACCGGAAGGTTTCGATTTTCCCATAGAAGATATAAGACTTTCATCAGGGGCAGGTTTCCTTGTTCCTCTTGCTGGAGATATAAGAACCATGCCTGGCCTTCCATCTGTTCCATCAGGTAACTTTATAGATATAGACGATGATGGAAATGCAGTTGGTCTTCATTAGTTTATTTTTGTAAAGTGAGGGTTTAAGAGATGGGAGAGATTATCAATGTAAAACCTTTAGAGGAAAAATTAAAAAAAGAGATAGAGGGTAAGGTTTTTAGGCTAAAACATAGAGGAATTCATCCAAAAGTAGTTTTTTTGTTTTCGAAAGAGAATAAAGGGGCAGATATTTTTCACAGGATTCTTGTTAAATTAGGAGAAGAGCTTGGTGTTTTTACAGAAACAATTGATGTAATGAATTTCTCAATAAGTGAAATAAAGAAAGTTGTTGAAGAACTTAATAAAGATCCAGAAATTCATGGTATATTTCCCATACGACCCCTTGGGAACAAAGACATAGAAACTGAAATCTTTTCAGCTATAGATCCAGAGAAAGATATTGAATGCCTGACACCTGAGAATATTGGTAGACTTTTTTCCTTTTCACCAAAGTTTATTCCATCAACTCCAGAGGCATCCTTTGAAATATTAAAGTTCTTTTTAAATGAGAAGAAAAGGAGTATAAAAGATTATTATGGAAAAGTGGCAGTGATTGTGGGTAGAAGCATAACTGTTGGAAGACCTCTATACATTCTTTCTCTAATGAATAATTTTGTGCCAATAAATCTTCATTCAAAAGTTTCTGATATTTCAAGATTTACAAAAATGGGAGATATTATTTTTACCTGCGCCGGTGTACCTCATCTTATAAAGAAGGGTATGGTAAAAGAGGACTCAGTTATTATTGATATAGGAATAAATGTTACAGAAAAGGGGATAGTGGGTGATGTTGATACAAGAGGGGTTGTTGAAAAAGTTCTTGGTATAACTCCTGTTCCCGGAGGGGTTGGAGATATAACAAATCTCTTTGTATTTAAGTCCCTTCTCTCTGCATTATAGGCGAGTTCAGCAATTCCTTATTCTTAAATTTTCCTTTGTGTTAAAATTAGGAAAGGAGGTGATAAATGAAGATATTTATTGATACTGCTAAACTCTCTGAAATTGAAGAGGCAATATCCTGGGGGATAGTTGATGGTGTCACCACCAATCCCTCTCTTATAAAAAAAGCAGTGAATTTCTATAAAGAAAAGGGAGAAACATTCTCCATGGGGGGATACATAGAAAGATTACTCTCAGTATGTGGAGACAGACCTGTAAGTCTTGAAGTGATAAGCAGTGATTTTGAATCTATGGTTAGAGAGGGAAAGTTTCTTTATGAAAGATTCAATTCTATAAATGACAATGTTGTTATAAAAATACCTGTTTCCCCTTCTATGAAAGAGGAAGATGGAAGGGAGTTTGATGGATTAAAGGCAATAAAAAAACTTTCTGATGATGGTATACCTGTAAATGCCACTCTAATCATGACTCCCAATCAGGCATTACTTGCAGCAAAAGCAGGGGCAAGATATATATCTCCCTTTGCAGGTAGAATTGATGATTATTTAAGAAAGAGCATCGGTATAACATTTGAGAAAGGAGATTATTTTCCTGGAGAAGGGCTTTCTGTGAATGAAATTTTGATTGAAGACGATGGTGTGGTAAGTGGAGTGGATCTTGTAGCAAGAAGTGTTGATATAATTGAAACATATGGCTTTGAGTGCGAGGTTATAGCTGCCAGTGTCAGAAATAGAGTTCAGGTAATAGAATTGTTGGAGACTGGAGTCCATATTGCCACAATTCCCTTTCATGTACTCAAGGATATGATAGGTCATGAAAAAACCCTTGAAGGAATGAAAAAGTTTACCAAAGATATTGTTCCAGAATATAAAGATCTGTTTAAATAATCTGGAGGTTTTATGAACAGGAGGAAAAGGATTCATCCGGTATTGAAAGTTTTTTTGATAGTTTTAATAATAATTCTTGTTTTTCTAATAGGAGCAGGGATATATGCTTATCGGGTGTACCTTACCTATGCAACCTCCCTTCCCAGCATAAAAGATATTCAATACGAACCCCCTCAATCCTCTGAAATATTTGATAGAAGCGGAAACCTTATAAGAACAGTTTATTTTGCTGAGGACAGAATCTATGTTCCTCTATCTGAAGTTCCCCAGAATTTTATAGATGCTCTAATTGCCAGTGAGGATGCAAGATTCTTTGAGCATCACGGAGTTGATTTCAAAGGTATCATAAGAGCTGCCATAAAGAACATAAGAGCGGGAAGGGTTGTGGAAGGCGGTTCCACAATTACCCAACAGTTGGTTAGAGAATTATTTTTGTCAAAAGAGGTGAGTCTGGATAGAAAGATAAAAGAGGCCCTGCTTGCCCTTCGTCTTGAAAAGGTTTACTCCAAGGAGGAGATACTTGAGTATTACATAAATCAGGTTTATTTTGGTTCAGGTGCATATGGAGTTGAGGCAGCAGCAAGGAAG
>QMOO01000115.1 GCA_003648245.1 Caldisericota bacterium | reverse complement strand
GGGTTATGGTAATTTGCTCTAACCCAAAACATAAACAGAGACAAGGATAGGAGGAGTTATGGCAAGAGTTGTTGGTATAGATTTACCAAAAAACAAGAGAATAGATATAGCCCTGACTTATATTTATGGTATAGGTCACTCAAGGGCTAAGGAGATAGTTGAGAAGGTGGGTCTTGACATAAACAAGAAGGTGAAGGATTTGACACCGGAGGAGATTAAGGCTCTTAACGAGTTCATCCCCAAGAACTACAAGGTTGAAGGAGAGCTTCGTAAAGAAATCGCTTCCAACATCAGAAGACTCGTAGACATTAACTGCTATAGAGGAATGAGGCACAAGAGGGGTCTTCCAGTAAGAGGTCAGAGAACAAGAACCAACGCAAGGACAAGAAAAGGCCCAAGGAAAACTATAGGAAGAAAGAGATAAAAGGAGGAGTAGATGGCTAAAAAGAAAAAGAAAAAAAGAATAGACGAGTATGTGAATGCTTATATTCAGTCCACATTCAACAATACAATAGTTACCATTACTGATAAGAATGGCAATGTGATTACATGGGGTTCTGCAGGTACTGCTGGGTTTAAAGGGACAAAAAAAGGTACACCTTTTGCTGCTCAGCTTACAGCAGAGTCAGTTGCAAAAAAGGCAGTAAATATGGGAGCAAAGTATGTTGATGTCTTTATTAAAGGTCCAGGTCCAGGTAGAGAGACTGCAGTAAGAGCTCTTCAAACTGGAGGTCTGGTTGTTAAATCCATAAAGGATGTAACACCAATTCCACATAATGGTTGCAGACCTCCAAAGAGAAGAAGGGTCTAAAGGAGGTAGATATGGCTAAACTTACCAAACCCAAATGTAGAGTTTGCAGAAGACTTGGTGTGAAACTGTTTCTAAAGGGTGAAAAGTGCTATACATCCAAATGTCCCCTTGAGAGAAAGTTCTCTCCACCAGGTATGCAGGGTATAAGAAGAAAATCCAAACCCTCAGATTATGCAATACATCTCTGGGAGAAACAGAAACTAAGGAAGATATATGGAGTTATGGAGAGACAGTTTAGAAGGTACTTTGAAAGAGCTGCATCTCAGAGAAAGATTGCCACAGGTGAAAAACTCCTTGAGCTACTTGAGAGAAGGCTCGACAATGTAGTTTTTAGAGGAGGACTTTCAGTTTCAAGGTCTGCTGCAAGACAGCTTGTCTCCCATGGTCATGTTCTTGTAAATGGAAGAAAAGTTACAATTCCATCCTTTGAGGTAAAACCAGGAGACAAGATTCAGTTAAGACCAAAGGCAAAAAATATACCCACAGTTCTTTCTGCCATAGAGCAAAAACCCTTTGTTCCTCCATGGCTCAACACAAACTTTGACAACTTTACAATAGAGGTTCTTTCAGTTCCCACAAGAGACCAGATAGATACTCCAATTAAAGAAGAACTCGTTGTTGAGTTCTACTCCAAGTAAGGGGTGAAAGATGGAGTATTTAAGTGGAAGACCGAAAGTAAAAGTCCTGGAAGAGAAGGAGAATTACTTAAAGTTTGTTGTTGATCCTCTCTATAGAGGTTATGGAATAACACTTGGCAACGCTCTAAGGAGAGTTCTTCTTTCTTCCATAAGAGGTTATGGCATTTACGCTGTGGAAATAAGTGGTATCACCCACGAATTTACATCTATTCCTCATGTGTATGAAGATGTGCCAGAAATAATATTTAATTTAAAACAGGTAATAATAAAGGGTTCACTTGATAGAGATAAACTTCACCTGAAAGTTAAAGGAGAAAAGGAGGTTAAGGCTTCGGACTTTGACCCAAATCCAAATATAAAGATAGTGAACCCGGATCAGCACCTATTCACCATAACAGACAAGAAAGGTGAAGTAGAGATTACTGCTTATGTTAAAAGAGGTTTTGGATACAATTTAGAATCAGAGAATAAGGAGAAGGGATTTCCAATAAATACAATATTTATGGATACAATTTTCTCCCCCATAAGGAAGGTAAATTTTGAGGTCTCTTCTTCAGATGTTGCACCATTCCCGAAGAGAGAGAAACTGGTTATGGAAATCTATACCAATGGTGCAATAAACCCGAGAAAAGCCTTGAAGGAAGCATCTGAGATTCTCAAGTATTACATGGGCATTATAAGCGAATTCAAAGAGGAAGAGGTAAAGAAAGAACTCTCTGTGGAGTTACTCCCCATTCCAAGTAGAATAAAGAACATCTTAAGAAAAGAGGGAATAGAGACAGTCACCCAACTTAAAAAGCTGGTAAATTCTGGAGACATAAAGGATATAAGAGGAATAGGAGAGAAGTCCATTGAGGAGATAAGAGAGGTGCTCTTCAAAACAGAAGAGGCTGTGGAAGAGCCTTCATTCTTCTCTAAGCCAATTGATGAACTTATGGATGAATTTGCATTGACCGATGAGGAGCTCATGAGATTAAAAGAGGGCGGAATAAAGACCTTAAAGGATCTTTTAGGGTATAGTGCTTCAGATCTTCTGTCTGATAAATTTGAGCTTCCCTCAAAGAGGGTTAAGAGGATAGAGAACAAACTTAGGAAATGGAATCTATTTCTTAGAAAGGAGAAGAAAAAATGAGGCATAGAGCAGGCTATAGGAAACTAAACAGATTTCCTTCTCACAGGAAAATGATGCTAAGGAATCTTCTTACATCTCTTATTATCCATGAAAGAATTGTAACCACTGAGGCAAGGGCAAAGGAAGTTAGAAGACTTGCAGACAGGGTTATAACATGGGCAAAGAAAGATACACTCCATGATTGGAGAAAAGTTTATTCGCTTCTTCTTTCAAAGGAAGCAGGTAAGCATCTTGAGGAAATTAAAGACAGGTTTGAAGGAAGAGATGGTGGATACACCAGAATAATTCCCTTAGGTGAAAGAAGGGGTGATGGTTCGTTCCAGGTAATAATTGAGCTTATAAAAGAGTGATTGAATTTAAGAATGTTTCTTTTTCTTACCTCTCACCCGAAAGGATTGATGTACTTAAAGATGTTAATCTTAAGATTGATAAGGGTGAATTTGTCAGCATAATAGGAAGAAATGGATCAGGTAAGTCAACTCTTGCAAGATTAATATCAGCTCTCCTCCTCCCCTCAGAAGGGGAGGTTTTTGTTGATGGCATGAACACGAGGGAGGAGGAGAATCTTTACAAGATAAGAAGGAAGGTTGGCATGGTTTTTCAGAATCCAGATAATCAGATTGTTTCACAGATTGTGGAAGAAGATGTTGCCTTTGGACTTGAAAATCTAAATTTTCCTCCAGATAAGATAAGAGAAAGGGTTGATGGAGTTCTTGAAGAGGTTGGTCTTTACGAATTTAAAAACTTTCCTCCCCATTTTCTCTCAGGGGGACAGAAGCAGAAACTTGCCATTGCAGGTGTTTTAGTCATGGAGCCAAAGTACCTTGTTCTTGATGAGCCAACATCTCTTCTGGATCCAGGGGGAAGAAGAGATGTAATTAATTTAATATTGAAATTACATAAGAAGGGTATAACCATAGTGCTTATAACTCACAGAATGGAAGAAGCATCAATGTCGCAGAGGGTAATAGTTTTAAATGATGGAAGGATAGAGATGGATGGACCCCCTCAAGATGTCTTTAAAGAAGTTGAGAGATTAAAAAGTATTGATCTATCCGTTCCCCCACTCACCTATCTTTCTTATTTGTTGAAGAAGGAAGGATACCCTCTGGAGGTAAAGCTTTGGAAGAGAGAGGATCTCTTAAAAGAGATATTGCAATTGAAGTTAAGGGTTTAAGTTATATTTACAGTCGCGGGCTTCCCTATGAAAAAGAAGCCTTAACTTCTGTAAGTATCAAGATTTTTAAAGGGGAGGCTGTGGGAATAGTTGGACACACAGGAAGTGGAAAATCCACACTTATTCAGCATTTTAATGGTCTTATCTTGCCGCAGGTTGGAACTGTAAAAGTCTTTGGAGAAGAGATTAAAAATGATAAGAGGTTTTTAAAAGAGCTAAGGAGAAAGGTGGGTCTTGTTTTTCAATTTCCAGAATCCCAGCTCTTTGCAGAAACTGTTTACGATGATATTGCTTTTGGTCCAAGGAATCTAAAACTTTCAGAGGATGAAGTGAAGGAAAGGGTTATGTGGGCTATTGATGAGGTTGGTTTAACCAGTGAGTATCTTGAAAGGTCTCCATTCTCTCTTTCAGGTGGTGAAAAGAGAAGGGTGGCAATAGCAGGAGTTCTTTCAATGAAGCCTGAAATTCTTGTTCT
>QMOO01000114.1 GCA_003648245.1 Caldisericota bacterium | reverse complement strand
TTATTATGGGTCTCTGGATAACATTTATTTCAAAGTTAATATTTAAGCCTTTGAGAATTTGAGCAGGGTTTTTTCTTTATGTGCTATAATTCTAATTGGCCAGGGGTGCTTCCCTTCTGGGAAGCTGAGAGGGAGTTATCTCCCAACCCTTTGAACCTGATCTGGGTAATGCCAGCGGAGGAAGGCAATATACCTTTCCCCGCTTCCCTTGGCTAAATTTTAAAAAGGGAGGCGAAGCAATGAAAAACTTTTCTGATGCTTCACACCAGGGCATGTCTGTGAAGGAAATAGCAGACATTTCCATGGCAGCAGCACTGGGATTAGTTTTAAGTTACATCAGTAAACTTTTCTTTCAAATGCCTCAGGGCGGAAACATAGGTCTTGACATGATTCCAGTTTTTTACATTGCTTTAAAACGCGGGGTTAAAAGCGGTATAATCACCGGAACGATAGTAGGCTTTCTCCTTTTAATTACAGATTACTTTGTTATCCATCCAGTCCAGCTCCTCTTGGATTATCCGATTGCTCATCTTGCTCTTGGTTTTGCAGGATTTTATGTATTCAGAAAGAAACTGTGGTGGCTGGGTATAATAGTTGGCTCTCTGGGTAGATTCTTCTTCCACTATATTTCAGGGATAGTTTTCTTTGCTGCCTACGCACCGGAGGGCATGAATGTTCACTGGTATGTAATTTCCTACATTGCTTCACACATGATTCCTGGAACAATTGTTGCTATTCTGGTAATATTCTTACTAAGGAGATACAAAGGATTGTGGGTAACATAAAAAAACTTTTAATAATTCTAAATGGAAAGCTCAGCGATAATCTTGAATCCTACAAAAATGCTTTTAAAAAAGAGAAGTTCTTTGTTATAGCATGTGATGGAGGTTTTTTAAATGCCAAAAAACTTGGGATAAAGCCTGATCTTTTAATAGGGGATTTTGATTCAGTTGGGGATTTAGAAGTGGAGAATAAAATCCAGTTTCCTGTGGAGAAGGACAAGAGTGATGCAGAGCTTGCCGTAGATTGGGGCATAAACAATGGTTTCAGCGAATTTGAGATATGGGGAGCTCTTGGTGGAGATGTAGATCATACGCTGTTTAATATATCTTTGCTTTTAAAGATAGAAGAAGCGGGGAAAAAGGGAAAAATTTTCCATCCTCCTTTTTCCCTGTTCCTTCTAAATAGGTCAGGTGTAGTCCAGGGAAATAGAGGAGATAAGGTTTCTCTTTATCCTTTTACAGATGTGGTAAAAAAAGTAAAGATTCGGGGCTTCAAATATCCTCTCCATGGAGAGGATATTGTTAAAGGAAGTACCCGAACCTTAAGTAATGAATTAATCGAAAATAAAGGTTGGGTGGAGTTTGAGGATGGGGTGATTCTCGTAATTAAGAAACAGGGAGGAGTTCATCAATCTTCTTAAGGCACTTTGTGCAGACATGGAGTGTAACCTTTTTACCATTAACCACCCTTTTTACCTTATGAAGATTTGGTTTCCATCTTCTCCTTGTTTTTCTGTGAGAATGAGAAACATTGTTACCTGTCATAGGTCCTTTTCCACAGATATCGCATCTTCTTGCCATTCTTTATCCTCCTTATCTTAGTTGTCGCACATGCTCTATTATACTATAATATAATAAAAATTGAAGAGTAACACGAGGAGGTAGAAATGGAATTATCTGGAAGCTTGAGGGACTTTCCAGTAGAAGATATTATTAAATTTTTAAGCCTCTCTAAAAGGACAGGTGTGCTTAGTATTACAGGAGTCGATGTGAGAGGAGAAGAGATTAAAGGAGACATATTCTTTAAAGAAGGCAGGATTATTAATGCAAAGGGCGGGGAGAGAGAAGGGGAGGATGCGGTCTTTTATCTACTGACAGCAAAAACAGGTAATTTTTCTTTTGTAAAACAGGATAATGAAGGAGTAAAAAATCTTATAAATAAAGATACAGAGGAACTTCTGTTCGAAGCAGCAAAAAAGGTTAAACTTCTGGAAGATGTTATAAAGAGACTTCCACCCTTCGATACAGTGTTTGAGATAAATCCAAGACCTTCATCAGCTAAGATTTCACTGGGAAAAAATGAATGGTATATATTGAATATGTTCAGGGGAGGAAAATCTATAAAGGAGGTAGTAAAAGAAAGCTCCTTCTCAGAAGGAGATACTTTAAGTGCCATCCTTTCTTTGTTTGCTGGTGGCCTTATAACGCGTAAAGAGATAAACATAGAGGAGATTATTCCAAGAAAAACAGAGAAGAAGGGAGAGACACTTAACACTTCAATAACTTTTGGTCCACCCCTTTATCCAACACCTGATCCAGAGGCAAATAGAGTTTATACTGCCGTGGATGGTAGAAAAAATATAGGAAAACTCATAAAAGCTCTCAGGATGGATAGAAAGACTCTCCTTTATTACCTTCTTGTATTAATGAGTCAGGGATATGTGATTATTGATACAGATGCAGAGACACTTCACAGAATAGAAACAGAGGTAAGAGGTTAACTATCTGTTTGATTTAGCTATGTCATCATCGGTGTGGTTATCATTTTCTCCATCTGGTCCAACTGACCAAATGTAGTATATACCATTGGAGAGAGAATAGTTGTAGTAATCATCTGGAGAGAAAGGATCTTTTGGTATTTTGCTTATGTAGTTTACCCCCTCTGTGTTATAGATTAATACACCTTTTCCAAGAAGCTCATTCATCCAGTTGCTTTCCGGGGGATATCTTTTTAAATCTGTATGGTATGCCTCCAGTGCTATCTGAATCATATGGAGCTCTTCTTTTACTCTCGCCTTTTTTGCAAGAGTTTTGATGTTAGGAGAGGTATATATAAGTATTGCAATGGTGGTAAGGATTAGTATTATTGCAACAACTACCATAATTTCAATTAAACTAAAGCCACTTCTTGTTAACATTTTATTTAATCTGTCCCACCATATAGAATATAGGAAGATACAATGAAATAATTATAAATCCTATAATTCCACCTACAAATAGAATTAGCATTGGCTCGATCAGTGAGGTAAGTTGCTCTACTGCTCTATTGACTTCCTCCTCATAAAACTGGGCAACCTTCATGAGCATCTCTTCAAGTTCTCCAGTTTCTTCTCCTATGGCAGTCATCTGAACTACCATTGGTGTAAAGAGCCCAGATTCCTCCATCGGTTTTGATAGAGTTTCTCCCCTTCTTACCCTTTCCTCTATTTTCTGTATCTCTCTCTGGATTATTACATTGTCAAGCACTCCTCCTACTGTATCAAGAGCATGAAGAAGTGGAACTCCTGCTGCAAGAAGAGAGGAAAGTGTAGCACTGAACCTTGCCATTGCTGTTAGGTGATTCAATTTTCCAAGAACTGGCATCTTTAATTTAAAGGCATCACTTCTCTCTCTACCGTAAGGAGTTGTTTTGAATATGTTAAAAGCCATAATTAAACCTATCACTATAAGAATTATAACCCACCAGTTTTTCTTAAGTATGAGGGACAAAGTTAATGTGAACTGAGTCATTGCAGGCAATGGAACATTTAAATCTGCAAAGAAACCGGCAAATCTTGGAACGAATACTGTTAGCATAAAGAAGCCCAGGGAAAATGCAATGATTAATACAAAAAGGGGATAACTCATAGCACTCTTTATTTTCTGCCTTAACCTGTAGTCATTCTCAAGAAACTCTGTAACCCTTTCGAAAGATCTATCCAGATTTCCACCTACTTCTCCAGCTTTTATCATACTCACATACAGACTGGAAAAGATTGTAGGGAAATTCATCATAGATGTGGATAGAGGTATTCCACTTTCCACATCTCTCTTTATCCTCTTTGCTATTTCTCTGAGTTTTCTTCCCGGTGACTGGAAGGATAAGATATCAAGAATTCTTGTTAATGGAAGTCCTGCCTTGAGCATTGTGGTAAACTGTCTCGTGAAGAATAAAAGTGATCTTAAACTGACCCCTCTTTTACCAAAAAATTTGTAAAGAATTCCCTCTATGCCAGAAACTCCCTCAACCTTTTCAATGGTTATTTGGGAGATTCCTTTTCTCCTTAAAGTAGCTTCAAGGGCTTCAGGGGATTCAGCCTCCATTTTTCCCTGAACGAATTTTCCATACATATTTCTTCCTTTATACTTAAATACCGCCACTTACACCCTCCCTGCCTAACATTTTCAATAATTCTGATGAGTCATAGGAGTATCTTATTGCAGATTCAAAACTGATGAGATTATGTTCGTACAGTTCTTTTAGAGCCTGATTCAT
>QMOO01000113.1 GCA_003648245.1 Caldisericota bacterium | reverse complement strand
TCAGAATATATTGAAATTATAAAATGAGTAAAAAAATAGTTTGTATAATTCCTGCAAGATATGGTTCGGAGAGATTGCCAGGTAAAGTTCTTTACAAAATTGATGGGAAAACAATACTTCAAAGGGTTTATGAAAGAGCAAAAGCAACTGGTTTTGAAAAAATTTACATTGCTACTGATAGTGAAAAAATTGGCAAAGAGTGTTATAGATTCGGTGGGAAAGTTATTTTTACTTCTGAAAATTGTAGAACAGGAAGTGATAGAGTTGCTGAAGCAGTAAAGAAGATAAAGGACAAATTTGATATAGTTGTTAATATTCAAGCAGATGAACCGTTTATCCCTTCTGAAGCAGTTAGAAAACCGCTTGAAATAATGTTAAAAGATTCTTCAGTTCTTATATCAACTTCTGCCACAAAAATAAGAAAAAAAGAAGAATTGTATGATACTAATGTTGTAAAAGTAGTTATAGACAAAGATGGGAACGCTTTGTATTTTTCCCGTTCTTTAATACCATACCCAAGAGTTTATTTCAATGAGGATAGATTATCTCATCTGAAAAAAATTGTTTTTTACAAACATATAGGGGTATATATTTTCAGAAAGGGATTTTTAGAGAAATTTTCAAGAATGGAAACAAGTTTTCTTGAGAGTATTGAGAAACTTGAGCAGTTGAGAATTATTGAAAATGGTTATAAAATAAAAACAGTTATAGTAAAAAAGGATTCTCCCTGTGTTGATACAATTGAAGATATTGAGAGATTGAAAAAATATGAAAAAAAATAAAAAACTTATTTTTATAACAGGTGGAGTTGTTTCCTCTCTTGGTAAAGGAATTGCTTCTGCCTCAATTGGTGCTTTACTTGAATCTCATGGGTATAAGGTAACATTTTTGAAGTTTGACCCTTACATTAATGTTGACCCCGGGACTATGAGCCCTTTTCAACATGGAGAAGTTTATGTTACAGAAGATGGAGCAGAGACAGACCTTGACCTTGGACATTATGAAAGATTTACAAATGCAAAAATGACAAAAAGGAATAATGCAACAAGTGGTCAGATTTATTACACCGTTATTTCAAAAGAGAGAAAAGGTGAATATCTCGGAAAAACAGTTCAGGTTGTTCCTCATATTACAAATGAAATCAAAAAGAGAGTTCTTGACCTTGTTGGAGGAGTTGATGTTGTTATTACAGAAGTAGGTGGAACTGTTGGAGATATAGAAAGTTTACCTTTTCTTGAAGCAATAAGGCAGATTTATGTGACATTTCCTGAAAAAAATACATTACATATTCATCTTACCCTTATTCCATATATAAAAGCCGCTGAAGAATTAAAGACAAAACCAACCCAGCACAGTGTTGGTAGATTGAGAGAAATAGGTATTCAACCAAAAATTCTTTTATGCAGAACAGAAAAACCATTACACGAAAAAATAAAGGAAAAAATTGCTCTTTTCTGTAATGTTAAGAAAGAGGCAGTTATTGAAGCAATTGATACAGACCTTATTTATGAAATACCACTTATATTTGCCAGACAGAAACTTGATAAGATAATTTTGAGATATCTTGGTTTAAAGTCCGGGAAAAAAGACCTTGAAAAGTGGAGAAAAATAGTTAAAACTTTAAGGAATACAGATAAGGAAGTGGTGATAGGAGTTATCGGGAAATATATAAAATTACAGGACTCTTACAAATCAATTTATGAAGCACTTATTCATGGAGGAATTGGTAACAGAACAAATGTAAAGTTCAAAAAAATTGATTCTGAGGATATAGAAAAATATGGGGCAGAAAAATATCTTGTCGGGGTTGATGGGGTTATAATGCCTGGAGGTTTTGGAATAAGAGGAGTTGAAGGAATGATAAAAGCAATTAAATACATAAGAGAAAACAAAATTCCATTTCTTGGTATATGTCTTGGTATGCAGTGTTCTGTGATTGAATTTGCAAGAAATGTATGTGGACTTTCAGATGCAAATAGTAGTGAATTTAATCCAGAAACGAAAAATCGTGTTATAGACCTTATGGAAGAACAGAAAAAAATTGATAAAATGGGTGGAACAATGCGGCTTGGTGCTTATGAATGTGTTTTAAATAAAAATTCAATCTCATATAGTGCCTATAAAAAAACAAAGATTTATGAGAGGCACAGGCACAGATATGAATTCAGCAATAGTTATAGAAAATTGTTTGAAAAAAAAGGAATGGTTTTTGCAGGGAAGAATCCTGAAAAAGACCTTGTTGAAATAATAGAGATAAAAAATCATCCGTTTTTTGTTGCCACTCAATTCCATCCAGAGTTCAAGTCAAAACCATTTAAACCACATCCTTTATTTTATTTCTTAATAAAAAAATCACTTGAAAGAAAGGAAAGAAAATGAAGGAAAGTATGACGCCAAAAGAAAGATACCTCGCTGTATTGAATAAAAAAATTCCTGATAGAATACCGATGGATTGGTGGGCAACAGGTGAGGTGAATGAAATGATAATGAAACATTTAGGAGTTTCTTCAATGGAAGAGGTATATAAAAAATTGCATATAGATAAACCCTTTAAAGTTTATCCAGAATATAAAGGACCGAAAATCCCAGAAGGTTATGATATATATGGCTGTAAACATAAAGAAGTGAAATATAAAACAGGCACATACACAGAATGTATTTTTCATCCACTTGAAAAATATAATTCAATTGAGGAGATAGAAAAAAATTATACCTGGCCAAGTGTTGACTGGTTTGATTTTTCTGGAATAAAAAAACAATTGGAAGGGAAAGAAGATTATCCAGTTCTGGCTGGTGGGAGTGAACCATTTTTAAGATATAAAAAGTTAAGAGGGGAAGAACAGGCTTTTATTGATTTAATTGAAAACCCAGAAATTGTTCACTATTGCCTTGATAAACTTTATAGTTTTTCTTATGAATTTACAAGAAGAATATATGAAACAATCCCGGGGAAGGTAAATATAAGTTATGTTGCAGAAGATATGGGTGGACAGGACTCTCTTATGTATAGCCCTTCTCAAATAAGAGAATTTTTCCTCCCCTGGATGAAGAAAATGGCTGACCTTGTCCATCAAGCAGGTGCTTTTGTTTTTCATCATAATGATGGAGCGATAAGAGATATAATACCTGATATGATTGATTTTGTTGGAATAGACATCCTTAATCCAATTCAGTGGAGATGCAAGGGTATGGATAGAAAAGAGTTGAAAGAGACATTTGGGGAAAAGATTGTTTTTCATGGAGCAGTTGACAATCAACACACCCTTCCCTTTGGAACTGTAGAAGAAGTCAGAGATGAAGTTATTTACAATATAGAAGTGCTTGGAAAAGGTGGTGGATATATACTTGCTCCCTGTCATAACATACAGCCACTAACACCAGTTGAAAATATTATAACTCTTTATGAAACAGGATATGAAAACGGCTGGTATTAAAATGGAAAGTCCCATTCTAACCTACGCGGTTAGAATGAGGGTTAGCGGAATTTATAAAGGATGTCATCTCCAGAAGGAGTTGTAGCCCCTGCGTCTGTTTCAAGTGTCCCATTTGGTCCTGCTGAATAAATTATCATTATTTTTTGAGTTGAATTATATGCCAGCAGATATGTATGTCCCCATGGGTCAAGAGGGGTTCCATAAGGAACTGCTGAGGATAATGTCCCCCAGCCAGATACACCACTTCCAACTGCAGGAACTGAACCATTGTCTGATTGGTATGTTGTTTTGGGCTGGAATACCTGATAAGGTCCATCCCATGTTGATACGCATTCTTTATGTAGTTGAGATTCATATTGAGTGCTATCTACATTATTAGTTCTGTCATAATAAGCAAAAACTGTTTCTGGATGGGTATTATCACATGGATCAGTAGAAAGGTCTTTATATATGTTCTCTGAATCTTCATCTACTATAGGACAATTTAATGACCTGAGTTCCACATAATAACCGCAATCCAGCTTTACCATTGTTTCAACAGAAGCAAGTGCCGCCATTTCTGACTTTGCTTTATCTATCAATGCTTTACTTCTTGATTTTCTTATTGCAGGCAAAAGTAAAGCAGCCAGAACCGCTATTATTACCATTACAACAAGGAGTTCTGTTAATGTAAAACCAATTTTGTTTTTCATTCTATTTCCCCCTTCTTTTTTAAAAAAGAAAAAATTTTTCTTTATCAATCCCATATGGAACCATTTTCAATTTTTTTTATCATCCTTTCAAAATATTCTTTCCTCATCCACTCTGTTTCAAAATATTCACTC
>QMOO01000112.1 GCA_003648245.1 Caldisericota bacterium | reverse complement strand
CTTTCCAAGGGTTGATAACACCTTGGTTATAGCAGAGGTAAGTGTTGTTTTACCATGGTCAATGTGACCGATGGTTCCAACATTCACATGCGGTTTAGTTCTTTCAAATTTCTCTTTGGCCATAATGAACCTCCTTAAAAATTATTAGCTAATTCCCTTAACCCGCTTGAGAATCTTCTCATACACGGGTTTAGGCACAACCTGGTAATGCGAAAATTGCATAACATAGCTTGCCCTTCCCTGACTTACAGAACGAAGCTCAGTAGCATAGCCAAACAATTCTGCAAGAGGAACAAGAGCATCTACAATCCTTAGATTTCCCTCAAGGGAAATCTTTGATACCTTTCCCCTCCTTGAGGATATACTGGACAGAATATCCCCAAGATAATCTTCTGGTGTAACAACCTCTACCTTCATTATAGGCTCAAGCAGTATAGGATCAGCCTTTCTTGCTCCTTCTTTAAAAGCTTTGGAAGCAGCAATCTTATAGGCTATCTCAGAAGAATCTACAGGATGGTATGAACCATCCAGAAGCTCCACTCCTACATTTATAACAGGATAACCAAGTACAATTCCTGTCTCGAGAGCGCCTCTTATTCCCTCTTCCACCGCAGGAATAAACTGCTCAGGAATTACTCCGCCTTTAATCTTACTCTTAAACTCAAACTTCTTATCTTCCAGTGGATATATTCTTAAGACAACATGACCGTACATACCTTTTCCACCACTCTGCCTTATGTACTTCCCTTCCTCTTTAACCTCTTTTGTAATGGTCTCTCTGTAATTTACCTCTGGTTTACCGATTCTTGCCTCAAGACCAAATTCTCTTGTAAGCCTGTCCACTATTATCTCAAGGTGAAGCTCTCCCATTCCTGAAATTATCGTTTGTCCTGTTTCCTCATCATATCTTACTTTGAATGTGGGATCCTCAAAGGAAAATTTCCTTAAAACCAGAGATAACTTATCCTGCTCAGCTCTTGTCTTTGGCTCTATAGCTACAGATATTACTGGCTCAGGAAACTCAATGGACTCAAGAACAATAGGGTGTTTTTCATCACAGATTGTATCTCCAGTAACACTATTCTTTAATCCAACAATTCCACCAAGATTACCTGCTGGAAGCTCTTTTACATCCTCTCTCTTATTGGCATGAAGTCTTAAGATTCTTGACACCCTCTCTTTCTTTTTCAAATTGATATTGTAAACGTATGTACCTGCAACAATTTTTCCTGAATAAACTCTCACAAAGTGAAGCTGACCAAAATATGGATCGTTGGCAACCTTGAACACCACTGCAGAAAGAGGTTCATTTGGATCCGGTTTTCTTTCTTCATCTTCTCCAGTGACAGGATTCTTTCCTTTAACAGGGGGTACATCTATTGGGGATGGAAGATATTCAACTATTGCATCTAAGAGAGGTTGTACTCCTTTATTTTTCAATGAGCTTCCAAAAACTGTGGGAAAGAAAATTCCCTTTATAGTTTCTCTTCTTATAACTCTCTTAATCTCCTCCGGTGTTATCTCCTCTCCTTCAAGATACTTTTCAAGAAGAATATCGTCTGCCTCTGCTACAGATTCAATCAATTCATTTCTCGCCTTTAAAACCTCTTCAGTTTCTCTGGCAGGTCTAACTTCGTATTCTTCTCCACTTCCGCCTTTTTCCCAGACATACTCCTTCATCTCTACAAGATCTATTACTCCCTCAAACTCTTCAGCCTCTCCTAAAGGAAGTTGAATAAGAAGAGGGTTTATATTTAATCTTTCTTTAATGGTTTTTACTACCCTATCTTTGCTTGCACCGGTTCTATCCATCTTATTTATGTAAATAATTCTTGGAACTTTGTATCTTGCTGCCTGTCTCCACACAGTTTCAGTTTGCGGCTGAACTCCAGAAACACCTTCAAGAATAACAATTACTCCATCAAGGACTCTTAGAGATCTTTCCACCTCAGCGGTAAAGTCCACATGACCTGGTGTGTCTATAATGTTAATCATAAAATCTTTCCAGAAACAGGTTGTAACAGCAGATGTAATGGTAATGCCTCTTTCTTTCTCCTGAACCATCCAGTCCATAGTGGCTGTTCCATCATCCACATCACCAATTCTGTGGATCTTTCCAGTATAATACAATACCCTCTCTGTGGTGGTAGTCTTACCAGCATCAATATGCGCAATAAATCCAATATTTCTAATTTTTTCTATAGGATAGTTTTCCATTACCATCTAAAGTGTGCAAAGGCTCTGTTTGCTTCAGCCATCTTGTGAGTTTCTTCTCTCTTCTTCATTGTGGCTCCCTGACCCTGAAGGATATCGAGCATTTCTTTGGCGAGCCTCTGCTCCATCCTTTTTTCGCCTCTTTTTCTTGCAAATTTAACAAGCCACATAAGTGCTATGGTAATTCCTCTTTGAGGCTCAACCTCAACAGGAATCTGGTAGGTTGCACCACCTACTCTCCTTGGTTTTAACTCAACAAGAGGCCTTGCCTTCTCGAGCACCTCTGCTACTATTTCATCTCCTTTCTTACCGGTCTTTTCCTCCACCATTTTAAGAGCGGAGTAAACAATTCTTCTTGCCAGTTCTTTTCTTCCACCAATCATAACTTTATTTATAAGTTTATGAACAAGAACACTTCCATATATTGGATCTGGAGCAATCTGTCTTTTAGGAGCAGGACCTTTTCTTGGCATTACTCACCTCCCTGAGGACTCTTTCTCGGTCTCTTGGCACCGTACTTACTTCTACCCTGCATTCTACCTTCAACGCCAGCAGCATCGTATACACCTCTTACAATGTGGTATCTCACACCTGGAAGGTCTTTAACTCTTCCGCCTCTTACAAGCACAACTGAATGTTCCTGAAGATTGTGTCCAATTCCAGGAATATAGGCTATTACCTCTTTCCCATTGGACAACCTTACCTTTGCCACCTTTCTTAAAGCAGAATTAGGCTTCTTAGGGGTAGTTGTATAAACTTTAATACATACCCCTCTCTTAAAAGGGTTTCCTTCCAAGTCCTTTGAACGAGACTTGGACAAAACTTTCTTTCTTGGTTTTCTTAAAAGTTGATTAATTGTTGGCATACTTCCTCCTACATTTACTTTGTCTTTTTAATCAGAGCAGCTACAGCCGCTCCTACATCTATTCCTACAAGATCACCCAAAAGTTTTCTGGAGACAACCTCTTCTATCCTCACACCTTTTTCTTTAGCCAGCTCAACTATCTCCTTGACCAGTTCCCTGTCGCAATCCTTACTAACAAAAATCACCTCTACTTCTCCCTTTTTTAAAGCTTTCAGGGTCTCCTTAAAACCTACAACTCTCCTTTTCTTAATTCTTAACTCTTCTAACATCTAACAGCAAACTTGAATTATATAGAAATTTATCGATTTGTCAACATCTGTTCACAAACCTTTTATATTATACATTATTTTAAAAAAATGTGAAGAGATTTTGGTAGCTTATTTACAAACTATTGACAAGAAAAATTTTTAAGGTAGAATGATAAATGCACCGGGCCGTTAGCTCAGCTGGTAGAGCACCGGCCTTTTAAGCCGGGTGTCGCAGGTTCGAATCCTGCACGGCTCACCATAAGTGGCCTCATCGTCTAATGGTTAGGACACCGCTCTTTCAAGGCGGCAATGGCGGTTCGACTCCGCCTGGGGCCACCATTTTTATTTAATCAAAAAACCAAATACAAAAAAACTCACCATGAAAGAAATTCACTAATCCCCGGGATAAATGATAGTAACAGTTTTTGTTGCTCCATCCCAGAGAACATCAGCACCAAGATTCTCTGCAACAAATCTTACAGGAAGCATGGTTCTACCCTTTAAAATCAAAGGGACAACCTTTGGATTGTTTGGATCTATTGGTTTTTCCACTCCATTTACTCTTGCTATGTTCTTTCCTATCCACAGTTCTATAAATACATCACCAAGGGATACTGTTACCTTTCTCTCTGTTCCATCCCATCCTACAGTTGCACCAAGAGGTTCTGCTACCCATCTTATTGGAAGAAGTGTTCTTCCCTCTACTATTGTTGGAGGAACATCTATCTCTACAGGTTCGTCATTTACAAGCATAACCTTATTTCCAATCTGGAGTTTAAGGATTATCCTCTTTACATAATTAACAGTAAATGTCTTCTTAGTCTTATTCCCCCTTGTATCCTCTGCCTCAAATGTTATGGTATTCTCTCCCTCATTTAGAGTAATGGTATAACTGAATGAACCATCAGATGAGACACTTACATTAACTCCATTTATCTTTAGAT
>QMOO01000111.1 GCA_003648245.1 Caldisericota bacterium | reverse complement strand
TATATAAATATGAAGAGTAAACCTACTCCCAGTGCTATGGCACCGTTTTTCTTTAATTCATCTGAAATTGTTGGACCTATGGTTTCAACCCTTATACTCTCTCTATCAAGTTTTCCAAATTTCGCCTCTAAAGAATCAAAGATTTTCTCTCTTTCGTTTGTCTTAAGTGGCTTATTTGTTCTTACAATGAGTCTCCCGTCCTGGGCAACCTGAATAACAGCATCTCCCAACCCAAAACTTTTAAGAATGTCTCTTGAAGCACCTACATCTGCAGGTTTCTCAAACTTTAAATCGAGAATGGTTCCACCTGTAAAGTCAAGTCCAAGGATAACGGGAGAGCCCACTCTCACATAGTTTATAATCATCCCTGCCACACCAATTAGAATAACTATGATAGATATGGTGAACCAGAGTTTCATTTTGGGAACTATTTGCCAGTTTAATACATCAAACTTCTTCATTTTTACTCTCCTTTAATATCCAAATATAGATTTATATTTTGCAAGAGATGTGGATGAGAATATGTCAATAAGTAGTCTTGTAACAAATATGGCTGAGAAGAATGATATAAGAATTCCAAGGCTCAAGGTTATTCCAAATCCCTTAATCAAACCTGTTCCAAACCAGATGATAGCTATTGCACCTGAAAGAGTGGTAACATTGGAATCAAATACAGTTCTAAAAGCCTTCCTGAACCCAAGACTTACACTTGTCTTTAATGTCTTCCCGCTTCTAATCTCTTCCTTTATCCTCTCAAAAATAATCACATTTGCATCCACTGCCATTCCAAGGGTAAGTACAATTCCTGCAATTGCTGGAAGAGAAAATGTTGCCTTTAGAAGTAAAAGAATTCCAAAATCAAGAAGAAGGAATATTGTGAGGGCAACTGTTGCCAGAAATCCCATAAATCTATAGTAGGCTGTCATATAAAGAGCGATCAAAATAAAAGCAAGAATTGCAGCCTTCTCGCTCAGCTTTATCATATCCTCTCCAAGGGATGGCCCAATAATCTCTGAAGAGAGTATCTCAACCTTTAAAGGTAAAGAACCTCCCTTAAGTAGAGCAACATACTCAGATGCCTTTTCTGGAGTAAAACCACCTTCTATGATTCCTTTTCCATCGGTAATTGGTTCTTTTACCACAGGATTCATAAGAAGGTCTTCGTCAAGATATACAGCAATATGCTTTCCCACATTTTCTTTAGTGGCTTCTGCAAATTTCTTTGCTCCATCTGAAGTAAGAGTAAACTGGATTACAGCCTCACCTTCATGTCCTGTCTCTCGGGATAAAGCAACCTTCACATCCTTTAAATCTGCTCCTGTAAGAATCACCTTCCCGTCCTCTGTCTTAAACTGGAGAAGTGCTGTTTTTCCAATTAACTCTTCAGCCTTTGTTGGATCCTTCATGCCCGGGATATCCACAATAATTCGTCTTGAATTTATTCCCCCTGCTCTTTGAACAACAGATTCTGAAAGCCCGAGGGCATTAACTCTGTTTTCAATAACAGCTCTTGTGCTTTCTATAAGCTCTGGAGTTGCCTTGGCAGCTTCAGTATCCTGGCATTCAAGTACTATGTGAACTCCCCCTTTCAAATCAAGACCGAGTATAGGTTCCTGGGTTTTAATAGCCCAGACTGCAATTGCAATAACTACAATTAGAAACAGAATCTTCCCGATATAGCTCTTTAGTTTCATATTCTTTCCTCCTTAACCTTTAGACCTTACTAATTTTAGTTATTTTAAATTCAAAGTCAAGAACACAATATAAGTTTATCATTTAAAGAGGAATTTTCTTGTTACTTGATTTTAAATATTAAATAATAAAGGGGGCATTCGCCCCCTTTATTTAGGTTTCCTTTTACCCTAATTATGGAACTCTTATTGGTCCACCCATTATGGCAAATTTTGTGAAGTGGTTTGCATTTCCTACAACGCAGTTTCTCTCTGCATTTACTCCACTTTCCGGACAGAGACGCCACATTCCCTGCTCAGAATCCCAGTAGTAAAGCCAGAGTGAACTTTCATTGGTAAGTCCCCACTCCTCAAGTTCTTTATCGGTGTAGTAAACCTCCACAGTCACAGGCCATACAATCTCATCATCTGGTATGTCTGTTGATATATCCACACACTTTAGAAGCTTACGATCTCCTGAATTTCCGAGGTTCTGAATACCAACAACTCCTTTTGCATCTTCTTTTGTTTCTATAATAACTCTTGCATCAGCCATCTTCTTTCTTCCATCAATAATTGCTTTCTCACCGCCAGAAACACTTTCAAGATATGTTGGAGGACTTATCACAACAGAACAAAGCTCATAAAGCTGTATCTCGGTCTTGCCTGTTCTATCAACATAAGCTACACCAATATCACTTTCAGGATCAACTTCAACAATTGGATACCAGCCTCTCTTCCAGTTGTTTACCCAGTCATAAACGCAGTCTGACTGAAGTGTTAAACCTGCACCAACTCCGGCAAGGATCTTATTCTGGACTCTATTAAAGTTGTTTCCACCATAATCACAGGCATCCATAACCAGAAGTCCTTTTCCTCCCTCAACAAAGTCCTTCATAGCATAAACATCATCCCATGGAAGGAGACTTGGGTCTCCACCTTTATAGCCAGAACCAAGTCTGAGCTGTGGGATAACGAGAATGTCATAATCTTTAAGTAAATCCATTGTGATTGGTTCAGTGTTGTCTCCCACAACTTCATAGCCCATATCTTTTAGGGCAGAGATCAAATCTGATGATTCTTCTGTGGTAAATCTTGCGCTGTATCCTTCATACCAGAGAATCCTCTTTGCCCCCTCAACCATTTTCTGGAATAGTATATCAAGAAATACATCAAATTCACCTTTGACCCAGCCACCATTCTCACATGACCAGGCAGTACCACTGGCAACCACCGTTCCTTTTCCAACTTTGCTTATACCAACCACAGGTGGAAAATCGCCAGGACCGAAGTCAGTAAGAGGTGATGGTCCTGATACATCATCTGGATCTGATGTAGCTTTTGCTCTAACAACTATCTGTGGCTCTGAAAGTTCCTTATTTATGGTAAATTCATCTATAACATTTCCATTCACATCTATAGCCTGCATGTGAAGCATTGTGGGTGTCACATCAAATACGGTAAAGTTATACTCTGCAATTGGACCACATGCATCATACCATAGAGGATAGTGCATATAGAGTGGAGCTCCCCATCCACCAGACACAATATGAACTGTTCCCTTGTCAAAGGAAACATACTCCCCTGGATAAGAGCTAACATTCATGGGCTGGAGTCTCTCGTAAAGATGAACATCACCATTTAAAACTATATCAACGTGATGCTTATCAAGAAGTGGGAGGAAATACTCTGAAGTTCCCTTACCTCTTGGATCAAAGGCAGGTCTGTGGAAACCTACAAACTTCCATGTCACATCTTCCGCTTCACCTAAATCTTTATCTGCCCACTCATACTGGTCACTATGAGGTCCTGTATATGTCTCACTGTTAAGGGCAGTAAAATGAATGTATGGGGTTATATCCAATGAATACCAGGTTTGAGGTTCAGGTAACATATTAAAGTACTGGAAGTAGAACTTTGCATCTTCTTTTGTTTTCATAAATTCGTCCTTTGTACCTACCTCATGGTTTCCTAAAAATGGGATTATTGGAATTGTGTATCCTTCACTATCAATCCATGTCTCATCCATATGATTAAACCAATCATCCCAATGAGAAGCTCTAAATGGCTTTCTTACAAAATCTCCACAATGAATAACGAAATCTGGATCATAGGTGACCATTAACTTTGAAATCTCATCCCTTCCCCATGGAAAATCGGTGGCTCCTTCTCTTGAATCACCACCAAAAACAAATCTTACGTGATCAGGATTTTCAGGAAGTGTTTTAAATTTACGCTCCTCTTCAAATCCTCCAGGACCACCACACACAAAGTAATAAGTCTTTCCTGGTTCAAGACCTGTTAGCTTTACATCGTGAATGTAGCCTCCCAGGTCTTCAATGGTGTGATGGGTTCCCTCTGCCGAGTATGCATAGAGTTCTGCTGGGTCACCCTCCATTCCTTTTTTGGACTCTGTGTCGTAGTAAACCATGTCACCAGAATCTGGGTTAAGGGTTTTCCATGAAATAACTATGGTGGTAGAAAGATCATCATTCCAGTAAAGATGTAACCCTGTTGGTGGATCATCGCCAAGGGGTGTAACTGGAAGACCCTTCATACCCATAACAGTAGGGGTTAAGAGAAGGAAGACAACGATGGCAACGACAAAATAC
>QMOO01000110.1 GCA_003648245.1 Caldisericota bacterium | reverse complement strand
ATCACCCCATGTATTTCCTCCATTGGAGGAGATTCTGTATCTAAACTGAGGATTCTCTATCTCATCTGGTATATTGTCTGTAAGTGTTACATTCCTTGCATAACTTGGTCCATTGTTTGTTATTGTTATGGTATATGTGAGGGTCTCCCCAGCAACTACTGGATCTGGAGAATCAGTCTTTTCTATCTCTAAGAGAGCCTGAGTTACCACCTTAGTGTAAACAGTCGGTGTTTGAAAATAATTTGATGTTCCATCAGATTTCTTTGTGGTAGATGTAACTTCTGCATAATTTGTTATGTATTTACCTTCCTCTACTGCTGGATCCACTGTCCTCACTATCCTTACTTTAAAGGTAGCACCTGGTGGAAGAGGGTCTGGGAATGTGAAGTTTCCAGTCCATCCATCCGGTATGTATTCCCATGTCTGCCCTCCATCTTCAGAGTAGATTCCATATATGGGACCAAAAGTTTCTGGGGGCAGATCATCCATAATCCTAACATTCTCCGCAGGATCTGGTCCTGAGTTGTAAGCATTTATGGTGTAAGTAATTGTAGATCCAGCTATCACTTCTTCTGGAGCTTCCTTTGAAGCTGAAACATTTGCTGCTGGATACACAGGTATAGTTGTGGAGGAGGAGTTGTTTGAGGTATCTGTATCATGATCATCAAAGTTCTCTATGGTAGCTTTAAATGTTGCATCACCTGGAGATGTTGCCTTCTCTTCCACTGTTAGAGTTTCATTGCTGTTTGATGAGAGAGTAGGTATAGTCCATGTTATAGTGTTGGAATCATAGGTATATGAACCTGATGATACACTGATTGATTGAACCTCACAATTTGAAGGAAGATAACACTTCACTGTAACATTTGATGTATCAGCTTCAGAATTATTAGAGACAGTTGCTTTGAATTCAACATTTCCTCCATTGTATATAAGGTTGCTTGGATTTGAAGATGTTGAGACAGAGAGGTCTACAAGGTTTTCCTCTCTAAAAATGATAAAGTCGAGAGGATAAGAAGGTGGTTTATATGAAAAGACATAGTCAACAACTAAATGTCCAGCAAGAGTAAGGTTAGTACCACTCTTGCCAGTAAAGAACCTTATCTTTCCATCAACATTTCCATTCTTTATAGAAGCTGTTCTTTCAAAATCCAGTGGACCATTCACATCTTTGTATACAGACCATTTAAATGTGTTGTGGTTATTAACCATATCACAGAATTGTATGTCTTTAAACCATTTATTTCTTTCTATCTCTTTATCTGTGTAATCTCCCCAGTAATACCATAAGGTACCAAAGATAGGAGAGCTTTTGCCACGATAGCCATATTCGTCATTATCGTCAATATCACCATCTCCATCAATGTCAAAATCTCCAAGCACATTTATTATGTTCCTATAGGCATAGAGATAGTCATCTCTTATGAGTTTAAACCTTGTCTCCCAGCAAAACTGTTCGTGGCCAGCGTAATATTTCGAATCCATACCTGAATGACCAGTTGTCCCTAGTGGATATATAGGATACACAATTAACTCTACAACCCCATCCTCCTGCGTTAACCCCCCGCTGCTCTCATCACTACAATCCTTGTCCCACTTTCCTGTATCTATATCACTACCTTCGAAATCATCAAAGAAGTCAAAAGTTCCATCTCCATTTCCAGCAAACCATCCTCCACCATCTGGATCTGTATGCCATCCACTTCCTGTTGCAGAATCGTTTCCATAGTATATGTAAGCTATATTACTATCTGACCATATACCTAACATACCAGGATAGTAAAAATTTATCCATATTACTGCGTCTTTGCCACTGTAATCCCACTTCTCTATCCAGTAAGAGAGTTCATCGCCATCTTCATCTGTAACCACTATATCTCTTGCATCCGATTGAACAAATTGCCAAAAAGAAGGGACATTGTACCCTGTCAATTCAATTTTTATTGGATTATTTCCAGTCCAATAAAAATTGCCCTTAAACTTTAGAGTAACCTTTATTCTGTGCTTATAATTTAAATCATACCAGGGATCAGAAGACTTTACATGCTTTGGAGAAAATACAAGCATTGAAAAGATTAGAGAAATAAAGATTAAAGAACAAACAATTCTCTTCATTTCTCCCTTCCTTTTTCTTAGCAATATAGAATTCTCTCAGCTCATCTTCCTCCATACTTAATACTTATTCCTTGCCTCCTATCATTGAATATAAGGTGGCATCTCCCTGATGGATACCAATCAAAGAGAAGATGGTATCTCCTATCTGCATAATAACCAGACATAAAACTTCCTGCATCTCTGAGTCTGTTAAAAGGCATCCATCCTGTGGTGTATCCTTTATCTGGTATTCTGAGTAGCCATGTTTCATTCTCTCTATTCACAAAGAACTCAAAGTATCCTTCTCTTCTGTCTGTACCTTGAATTAAGGATGTTAATATAGAAATTTTTGGTTCTTTGCTCGCATATTTACGGACAAATACATAGTCAACATACATCTTGCCATCATAGTCGTTATACGGTGTAGCATCTCCACATCTTAAATAGATTTTCTTGTCTGATCCAGATGTTACTGAAGAATTTGCTATATCTGATGTGAGTTCTGGAGTTCCATCCTCTTTAAATGTTTCCCATTTAAATTTGCTACCATTTGAATAAAGTGTTTGAATAGACTTCATCCATTTGTCAAGAGTAGGCTTAACCCCTGTATTTACTTTCCAAAAATATTCACAAGAATTAGAACCAAAGATACCATAATCACCATGTAAATTTACATCCTCTAAACGAAGTCTAATTCTTGCATCCTCATAATTTGCACTTGGTATTTCATATCGTGTTTCCCAAACGATATCTATTTCATCAATTGCTTGCTTAGATTCAATACCAGCAAAAGAGAAGTGACGCCGCAGTATTAAGACACGAAGTTTACCATTTCCCACACCAACCTCTGCCCAGCTCCAGCTTTTCTCTTTCCATTTCTCTGTGTTAATGTTTACTCCCTCAAAGTCATCAAAGAAGATGAAGGTGTTATCTCCATCTCCAGCCCACCATCCTGATGTTGGATTGTCTGGGTTTGTATGCCAACCATTTCCTGTGGCAGATGAATTTCCATACCACATATATATGTATTTAATTCCCACAGGAATATTTGGAACTTTAACCCATATAGTTGCTTTTCTGTTTGCATAATCCCACTTCTCTATCCAGTAAGGAAGAAGCGTTTCTCCATCTTCTTCTGTGAATCTTACATCCTTTGCATAAGGTTGAACTTTATCCCAGAAATCTGTATGAGATGAATCAATAACTATTTTGATCTGGTAATCTGTGAGTGCTGTTGAACCTGGTTTACTATTATCAATCTCTACAAAGTAATAACCACTCCATCCTGAGAGTCCATAGGCTGGTTTTATGGAGTTGTTGGATACTCCAATACTTAAAAATGATGTGGCTAAAACTAACAAAGAAATAAAAAGAATTAACTTAAACCTTCTCATACTTCACCTCTTACCCTCTGTTAGTTTGTTGAACTAATTATATAAAATATATAATAATTTTGTCAAGTGAAGCCCGTTAAAAATTCTTTAAAATTTAATTATTTAATATAAAATTAAAGTGTGAGATTAAAAGAAAGGGATAAATTTATACTGGTCTCTGATTATGAACCAAAGGGAGACCAGCCTCAAGCAATTGAAAAACTCGTTAAAGGAATAAAAAAAGGGCTTAGATTTCAAACTCTTCTTGGTGTTACAGGTTCAGGAAAAACATATACAATGGCTCAGGTTATTGCAAGAGTCAACAGACCAACACTTGTTCTTTCCCACAACAAAACTCTTGCAGCACAGCTTTACTCTGAATTTAGAGATCTCTTCCCACACAACGCAGTGGAATACTTCGTAAGTTATTATGATTACTATCAGCCAGAGGCCTATGTCCCACAATCTGACCTCTACATTGAAAAGGATGCCGATATAAACGAAGACATAGTTAAGTTAAGACACAAAACCTTAAGGAGTTTGATGGAGAGGAGGGATGTTATAGTTGTCTCCTCTGTCTCATGTATATACGGATGGGACGATCCCACAGAATTTTTAAAGGGACTTATAACTATAAAAGTTGGAGATAGAGTGGATAGAAGATCCTTTGTAAGAGATTTGATTGTCCTTCAATACGAAAGAAATGATATAGATTTTTCAAGAGGAAGAATAAGGGTGAGAGGAGATACAGTGGATGTCTTTCCAACAGAGATGGATGTGGCAGTAAGGATTGAATTTTTTGGAGACGAGGTGGAAAGCATAAGTCTAATTGATCCACTCCTTGGGACAAAAATAGAGGAAAAAGAATCCTTTGTCTTCTT
>QMOO01000109.1 GCA_003648245.1 Caldisericota bacterium | reverse complement strand
TTTTAGAGCAATATCCTCTAATATTTTGTAAAACTCTCCACTATCAATTAACTCTTTAATTACTTCTTCTACTGCTTTTTTTATTTCCTTTTTTAATTCGCTCTTGGAAATTGACATAACAATCCTCCTTGTAATAAAGTTTACCATGGCTTTCATTTTAAAAGAAGATAATTTACGAGAAAGAGTGTAAGAAAGAGTAGAGTTAATAGTCTATCCACAGTTCCCCCTGTTTTAACAAGTCTTAATGAGTATCTCCCTTTTAGTGGCCAGAGAAGGGGGATTGGGGTGTATGTAAAGTAGTCAAGTATTATATGAGAAAAATATGGAAGAAAGAACAGATTTGAACGAAAGATCGCAAGGATAACGAAAGATGCAAAAAAGGAATGGGTTATTCCTCTGTGTTTTTTCCATTTTATATCTATATCTGGAAGGAGGGAGATGAGTGAGTAGAGAAAGACCGATGGGTCTTTTCTTATAAAGGAAAGAAGCAAAAGTGAAAAACTATAATGCGTCGCCAGCGTCATCCACTTAATTATACACGCTTTAAAAGAGGAGGGAAATTGTGTTTAAAGTAATTCTTAAGTATTAAAAAGGCCTAAGAAGGTCTGGGCGTTGTTTAGCATGGAGTGGTTGTTGTTGAAGAAGGCGTAAATTTTTTCAGGGTTCTTTGAAAGGATTAGGTCTTTTACTTCTTTAAGCTCCTCCATTGAATAATCATAGGAGTACCAGTTTCCTCTTCCATGAAACCTCAAATAGAGTTTTCCATTCACATTAAAGATTAACTTCTCAAAATCTGGCGAGTCTATTGAACAAACAAGGAGATTATTCTTTCTCCCCCACTCCTCAAGATCCATTTTAAACCACTCTTTGTTTCTGAATTCAACTACAATTTTCCCCTTATCAAATCCTTCAAAGAAATCTAAGAGTCTTTTCTCTTTATCTGGTCCAAAGGATGGGGGAAGTTGGAATAGATAAAAATCTATTATTTCCTCCATTGGTTTGAACAGTTCAAGGAACCTGTAA
Organism: Caldisericota bacterium; assembly: GCA_003648245.1. Next base: position 3,356 of record QMOO01000109.1, on the reverse strand, counting down.
AAACTTTCCTTCCCTCTTTCATTCATTCTAAATCTATGCGTTATAAATCTATTAACTTTTATTGACCATCTTAAGTGTCTGCCCTTTCTACTCCATCCTTTAACCTGATTTTTGAAAGGAAATCTATAAAAGGATGCGTTGAGCTCAACTGCGTTAAGCTTACTGTTTTCAATATACCAATCTAAATTACCATAGACATTCCAGGAATACATCCAGCCGGATGTTCCAACAAAAACTTTCATTTTGAATTTCTTCTTTTATACCCCTGAGTTGAGTCTTAAATTTATAAACTTCTTTACACCAGAACCCAAATCAAACTTATAGCCCAGGCTATAAAGTGTAGATTCAACAGAAGCCACTGTTACAAGAAGATCGTTTGAGTTTATATAGCCCATATGTCCAATTCTAAAGGCTTTACCCTTTAAATCTCCCTGAATAGATGCAATCTCCACATTGTATTTCTCCCTTGATACCCTTACTATTTCCTCTCCATTTATTCCCTCTGGAGAGAAGACAGCAGTGACACATGGAGATGAATCTTCGTCATTTGCAACAAATTTAAGACCGATTTCTTTTAAGGACTCTCTTACAAGTTTTTTGTATATCCTGTGTCTTTCGTAAGTTTTTTCAAAACCTTCTTCCAATAAAATATTAAGTGCCTCTCTTAATCCAAAGAGAGTGCTTACTGGAAAGGTTGTAAATGGTTGGCCTATATCACCCTTTGCTTTAAGATTTTTGATTCCAAAATAGTATGAATCATCTTTTCCTAAGGCAAAATCAAGTGCTCTTTTACTTACCCCAACTATTCCAATTCCTGGAGGAGACATAAGTCCTTTCTGGGACGCTCCTACAACTACATCTATTTTCCATTCCTTCATATCAATTTTAAGAATTCCCATTGAACTTACCGCATCCACTATTATAAACATGTCAGAGACTCTTCTTACCGCATCCACTATCTCTTTCAAAGGATTTGCAACAGCTGTTGAAGTCTCATTGTGGGTTATAAACAGTGCCTTTGCATCCTTTTGTTCTTTGATGAAATTTACAACCTCTTCTGGTTTTACTGCTCTTCCATATGAAATTTTGAGTTTAACTGCGTTTCTTCCAAAGGAAAGATTCATCTTGTAAAACCTATCTCCAAAGAATCCGGTATCAACGACTATAACCTTATCACCTCTGTTTGTGAAATTTTGAACAGCAAGTTCCATTGCACCTGTTCCAGAAGAGGGGATTAAGAAGATGTCTCCATCAGGATTTATCAGTTTCTTTAAGATTTCCCTTGTCTCTGTGAATATCTTTTTAAACAAAGGACCTCTATGGTTTATCATTGGATGAGTCATGGCAGCAATAACTCTTGAAGGGAGTGGAGTTGGTCCTGGTATCATCAAAAACTCTTTGTCAATCATGCTACACCTCCTTCTAAGCTCCGTATTTTTTAAGCCTTCTTGCATGGGCAAGAAGGAGGGGCATCAAATTTACCCCTTTAATTATACCCAACTCCCCTTTTAAACATTCTCTTTCAGTAAACCTATTGGATAGTCTTCCAAATACATATGGAGAGTGTATTAGGAGTGGAACAGGATGGAATGAATGAGATTTCATTTTAGATGGGGTAGAATGATCGCCTGTTATAGCGACTACATCAAACCCAAGGGAGAGAATCTCTGGTAAGATATTATCAAACTCCTCAATTATATGAATCTTCTTCTCAAAATTTCCATCTTCTCCGTATGAATCTGTTTTTTTGATATGGAAGTATATAAAATCAAAATCTTTATAAACCTCTTTTAAGACTTTGAATTCCTCTTCTATTGAAAAACCAGATACAGGAATGATTTCCATTCCAACAAGTTTTGAAAGACCTTTATACATGGGATATGTAGCAATACAACCTGCCTTAAGTTTATAAACTTCAGGAAATTTAGGAATGTTTGGGACAGTTGAGTATCCTCTTAAAAGAAGGTAGTTTGCCTTCTCTCCCTTAAGAATTTCCTTTACTTCCCTTAAGAATTTCTTTAAAATTTCTGATACCCTTTTTGCATCAGTGGTGAGTGGTTCTGGTGGTATAACCTCTTCGTGTGTAACCTGAGGGTCTGTTTCTTTAATCATAGCCATTTTTTCATTAACCTTATCTTTAAACCTTAAGATTAATGCAGACCTGTATTCCATTGCTGGTTCCATAATGATTTGAACTCCATCAATTTCCTTTATCCTCTCAGTTATTTTTTTTGTGAGTCTTCTATTTTCCTCTGTGGGGATTCTTCCTGCTCTCCTATCCACAACAACTATTCTTCCATTCTCCTCTTTTACAGTTGCATAATTTGTTCTTATGGCTATATCCCTATCAGTTATATTAAGTCCAATTCCCAATGCTTCGAGAAGCCCTCTTCCAATCTCCCATTTTATTGGATCGTATCCAAAGATGGATAGATGTCCTGGGCCACTTCCAGGAGAGATGCCTGGAAATACTGGAATGTGAAGACCTGTTGCGCTTTCTCTTGCAAGTTCATCAAGGTTTGGAGTTTTGCTAAATTCAAGCTCGCTTTTTTCATCCTTTACTGGAAGACCACCAAGTCCATCTAATACAATAAGAATAATTTTTGTTTCATTCTTCTCCACGAGTTCACTTACAATTTTTTGTTCATCCATTTTTAACCTCCTATTTTCCTATGCAGAATCTGCTGAATATCTCCTTCGTTACATCAGGATCAAATTCCTCTCCCACGAGAAGTTTCAACTTTCTTATTGCCTCCCCAATCTCTATGGAGACTTCATCAAGGGTTAGAGTCTCTTTTAATGATGCTTTAAGATTCCTTAGGACCTCATTGAGAATGTTCTTTTCCCTTAGAGATATATAAAATAATTTTTTCATATCTGGCTTCCTAAATTTATTGGAAAGTTCTTTCTTTAAGTTTTCTATACCTTCCAGGGTAAGACATGAAATTAGTATCGGCTCCTTTTCTGTAAGTTTTATAATTTCTTCTTTATCCACAAGAGGAGGAAGATCCACTTTATTTATTACAGGAATAAAGTTCTTTCCTTTAACTAAAGAGACTGCTGTGTGGTCTTCTTCTGATAGAGGAATGGATCCATCAAACATAAGAATGATTATATCTGCTTTTGATAGTGCTTCTTTACTCTTTTCTATAGCCATTCTGTCTACTTCATTCTCTACTTTCACAATAACACCTGCAGTATCCATAAGTTTAAAAGGAATCCCATTTATAAAAATCTTCTCACTTACAATATCCCTCGTTGTTCCCGGCATTTTTGAGACAAGAACTCTTTCTTCCTTTAAAAGGATGTTAAACAACGAAGATTTACCTACATTTGCCTTCCCAAATATTACAAGC
>QMOO01000108.1 GCA_003648245.1 Caldisericota bacterium | reverse complement strand
TGCCCATCTTATCCAGAAAGACAGGAACAGTTTACTTACTTTTTAAGTGCAATAGCCGCCTTTATTGAGGCAGGTGGTAGAGCAGCAGTAAACAGAAAAAAGATAAGATATATATCTGCTTTTATTCTGAGTGGAGATAATACCTATAAAAACTTTACTCTTAATGACTGCGATAAGGATGATTACAGCCAGAACTGCACATGGGTAAAAGATTCAGACCATTTTGGCTATTATCATCTATCTGGTTTAAATATCCTTTTTGCAGATGGTCATATTGGCTGGTTTACTCATTATCAGCCAGAAAAAATGACTTTTAGATACTACGAATACTCAAACTGGTAAAAGGAGAAGAAATATAACCAGTAAGGATGAAAATAACCTATCCCTTTCCTCGCTTTTTATGCCAGTACCAACCATTAGGATGAACAACAAAACATTTTATATTTCGTCTACTTCAACATATTTAGCAAGTATATCATCAACAGGAACAATAATATACTTTTCTCCTTCAAAAGTAATTTCTGTCCCTGAAAAGTCCTTATAAATTACTCTATCCCCTATCGCTATCTGTTCCTGTGCTCCGGATGAGATAGCAATTACTTCTCCTTCTTTTGGTTTCTCTTTTGCTGATTCTGGGATTATTATCCCTCCTTCTGTTTTTTCTTCTTTTTCTTCCTCAATTTTAATCAGAACATAATTATTAATCGGCTGAATCTTTTTCTTCATACCTACCTCCTTTTATTTGTTTATTCCAAGTAAACTATCAAGTTTATTTTTGTCAAAACCAACAACTATTTTACCATTTATTTCTGTTTGTTGCACCCCCATCTGTCCACTTTTTCTTACAAGGCGTTCTGCTTCTCTTTCGTCTTTTGATATATCAACCTCTTTAAAAGGTATTCTGTGCTGCCTTAAATATGACTTTACTGTTGAACACCATGGGCAATTCGGGGAAGTATAAACAATTACATTTTTAAATTTTCTCTTTTCTCCGGCTTTCAATGGTGCATCATAAAGAAGCATCTGATAGTATTGTTTATTCTGAACTCCATAGATTATTTTAGATATTTTCCCGTTTTTTACTGCAACAACCGTAGGAACTGTGTTTATCCCGAAAAGAGGGTGGATATCCCTTACTTCTGAAGCATTAACAGAAAAAACCTCTAAATCTTTATTTTCTCTCTTTATCTCTTCAAATATTTTAACCACCTCTTTACTTTTCTCTGATTTATTTGTATAAAAAATAAGTATGAAAAAGATTTTTTCTTTTTTAATTTGATTGAAATGGTCAAAATTTTTTACTTCCTCAATCATTTCCCCGCCTTCTTTTCATAATATAATTAAGTTTCTCCCAGATTTCTCTTATACTTTCAGAGGCACTTCCATTTGAAAATTCAACAACTGAAAGTCCTTTTATCTGAGCATATGTAATTTCTTTATCATAAGGGATTTTTCCAAGAAAAAAAATCCTATAATTTTTAGCCATATCTTCAATTTTTTCTGTCATTTCTTCATTCAGGTCATATTTATTAACAATAACTCCACAGGGTATTCCAAAATGAAAAATAACTTTTAAGACCCTTTCAAAATCATGTATACCTGAAACAGTTGGCTCTGTTACTACAACTGCAAAATCAGCACCTGTTAAAGATGATATTACAGGACATCCTGTTCCCGGTGCTCCATCAACAATTGCTTTATTTCTTCCTGTTTTTTCATATATCTGGCTACATTTATTTCTGACAAGTGTAACAAGTTTACCTGAATTTTCTTCTGCAACACCAAGTTTAGCATGAGACATTGGACCAAATCTTGTTTCAGAAACAAACCACTTCCCATTTATTGCATCTTCTTTTTTTATCGCATCAAATTCACAAACATAAAAACAGGTTCCACATCCTTCACAGGCAATAGGGTCTATTTCAAACTTATCTTCTTTTCTTTTTATCGCTGAAAACCTGCAGACATCATAACACTTTCCACAGCCGGCACATTTTTCCTTTTCAATTTCAACTTTCACACTTCCACTAAAAAAGCCACTTTCAACCACTTCTGGTTTTAAAATAAGATGAAGGTCAGCAGCATCAACATCACAATCAGCAAAAATACTGTTTTCAGAAAGTGCAGCAAAAGAAGCGACTATTGATGTTTTACCAGTTCCTCCTTTGCCGCTTATTATTACAATTTCTTCTGCCTTTTTACTCCTGACTGAATAATCCATCTTTTTTTCAATTTTTTCTCTTTCCTCAATTTTTTCAATTTTTCTTTTTGCTTTCCTTTCTTTCCCTGCTATTTCAACAATCTTTTTAGATAATTCTTCAAATAATTTTCTGTAATCTTGATTTTTTTCAACAACAATTTCTCCTTTTGAATACAATTTAGCAATTTCAATATCATCAGGTATCTCCCCAATTATTTCAATTTCTTCTTTCCCGCAGTAGTTTTTTAAATCATCATTCATATATTCTGCTCTGTTAACAATTACAACTGGTTCTTTACCAATTTCTCTTGTCATTTCCACTGCAAGTTTTAAATCATTTATACCAAAAGGGGTTGGGTCAGTAACAAGAACAACAAGGTCTGTATCTCTTACTGTTTCAACAACTGGACAACTTGTCCCTGGGGGAGAATCAAGTATATTTATCCCTTCTTTTATATTTTCTTTAACTTTTTTTACAAGACGGGGACTCATTCCCCCTTCTGCTGTTTCAAGTAAAGCATAGTAAACATTTATTTCTCCACTTTTTCCATATAACAACTGCCCAATTTTTTTCTCTTTTTCCTCTATTGCATCAACAGGACATACAACTTTACACGCACCACAACTATGGCATAATTCAGGGAAGAACATAATTTTCTTCTTTATCATAGCAATTGCATTGTAATTACAGACATCAACACATTTTCCACACTTAATACATTTATTCTCATTAACCCTGTATGGAGAAAAAAGTGTAATTTCTTCTTCTTTTTCAATTTCTGGTTTTAAAAAAAGATGCCCATTTGGTTCTTCAACATCACAATCAAGATAAGTTATTTTCTTCCCGCTTTTTGATAAAACCCAAGCAATATTTGTTGAGATAAATGTTTTACCAGTTCCACCTTTTCCGCTTGATATTGCTATCTTCAATTTTTCCATTTTAGACCTTATGCAGTAAGACAGACAGAAAAAACTTCAAATTTCAACAACTTTCCACAACACCACTTCTTTTTACCATCTTCCTCTTCCTCCTCCTTTTCCTCTACCTCTACCCATTCCTCTACCAAAGCCACCACCTCTTCTGCCCATACCTCTTCCCATTCCACCTCCGAAGAATGGACCTTGAAAAGGAGGAAAAAAGGGCTGATTTACATTCTGGGTCACAGCAGGGATTTGCTCTGGAATTATTGCTCCTTTTGGACAGACAGAGGCACATCTCCCGCAACCAATACATTTACTTTTATCTATCTCTGCTTTCCCATCAATTATTTTAATAGCACCAGCAGGACAAACAGAAACACACTTTTTACAACCAATACATTTTTCTTTATTAACTTTGAACATTTTTATCACTCTCCTTAATAAAATTTAAAATTTCACATCTGTTTAAATATGTATCGTGCAAACACTCTGTTAAAATTTTTCTCCTGAATTTAAAATTCTTTTCTTCAACCTCTCTTATAATGTCTTTAAGAGACATATTTGAAAGTTCCCATAATGGATAATCTCTCTTATAATGCTTTGGATAAATAGAAAATATCCCTTCCTTTTTTAATATTCTGTAAACTTCCCCATACACCTTCTCTCTCCCTTCTTTATTTAAGTAATGTAACATATCATAACACATTACAAAATCAAATATTTCTTTTCTCATAGGTAAATTTGTCTCTACATTTACAAATTCTATATTTTTTAGATTATATTCTCTGGCAATTTGTTTCACTTTTTCAATTGCCCTTTTATCTTTATCAACAGCAAAAACTTTCCCCTTTTCCCCAACAAATTTTGCAGCGGGTATTGAATAATGCCCTTCTCCACATCCAAAGTCAACAACTTTAAATCCTTTCTTTAAACCAACTTCCATAAAAAAATCTATTCCTTTCTTTTCAAGCCAGAGAGCAACATCATTTCCCATTTTATCTCTTCCAGTAAATTTGAGCCATTTCCATAAATTTCATTCTTTCTTCAGGAGTCATCTCAATTACTTCTACTTTAACATTCGCTTCTTGAAATTCTTTTTTCACAGACATTTCAATACTCTGAATAAGATATTCTCTTATGGGGACGGTGTAAAATGGAACCCTCAATTCAACAGAAACATCTTTGTCTTCTACATTTATATCTCCAATCATTCCCAATTGAAATAATGTTCGGTTAATTTCAGGATGTTCAATTTCTTTAATAATTTTTTCTATCTTTTCT
>QMOO01000107.1 GCA_003648245.1 Caldisericota bacterium | reverse complement strand
TGGTGAAGACTTAAATTATAATTTTACAGGAGCAGCGTACTCAAAACTTAGAAAAGTAAGGTTTTTAATCAGAGATTAAGATTATTTTGTTTGTTGCTTATTTGCTTTTACTCTCTTGAGGAGATTTATAAGTTTACGCATTAATTTCTTGACAGAAATGATATATTGTATATAATATAAAAAATATTTTATATTATCAAAGGAGGTTAATGTTATGGAGGAGAAAGGGGCAGAAAAGAGAGAGAGCGTTTGGGCTAAAGAAATAGCCTATGGGATTCCTTTGTGGGTTTATCTTATCCTTCTTGGCGTTGTTGCAGTGGCTGTTTTTACGAAAAGACTTCCAAATAACATGGTTGGTGCTACGGCGTTTCTCTTGGTTGTCGCAGGTATACTGAATTTTATAGGCGATAGAATTCCAATCTGGAAAACATGGCTTGGTGGAGGGTTGATATTTGTTCTGGTGATAGGGGCACTCCTTACCTATTTTAACATTTTGCCAGAAGGAATAGTCAAGGCAGTTTCTGGGTTCTACTACAAACCAACAAATATGTTAGTTTGGTGTATCACATCCCTTATTGTTGGTAGTCTACTTTCTATGCCTCGCCCTTACATGACTAAAGCCTTATTGCTATTTCTTCCATCTATAGTTGGAAGCATACTGTTTGCCTATATTTTTGCGTATATAGGTGGCTTGATTACAGGTTTTGGAGGAGCGAGAGCAATTCTTTTAATTGCAAATCCTATTGAAGGAGGAGGATTGGGTGCAGGTGCTATTCCTATGAGTGAAATTTACAGTTCGGTCACAGGTCTTTCCTATGAGAAAATTTTCTCCATTATTTTCCCCGCAGTTGCCTTTGGGAACATAGTTGCAATATTCTTTGGATCAATTTTGAATAGAATAGGGAAGAAAAAACCAGAGTGGACTGGGAATGGTTTGCTTATACCTAAAGAGAGATGGTATCCTAAAGAAGGTTTAAGAGAGAAAGAGACCCCTGTAACATATAAAGCGATAGTTGGAGGATGGGCTCTGGCAGTTGTAATTCTAACTCTTGGTTATATATTAGCTAAATGGATTCCCATCCACTACTTTGCAATTACAATTATTCTGACCGCGCTATTAAAATGGTCGGGAATGCTCCCAAACTGGGTTGAACAAGCTGCAGGTCACTTCTATAGATTTGTAGCAAAAGGTTTCTATCCAGCTTTGATGCTTGGAGTTGGTATGATTCACCTTAAATTAGACGGTGTTATAAAAGCACTCTCATCTCCTCAATACATTATAATAGTTATTCTTGTTGTATTTGGAGCTGCCTTAGGTGCCGCTTTAGTAGGAAAACTTTTCAAGCTCTATCCAATAGAGTCTGCCATAGCAGGGGGTCTCTGTATGGCAAATATGGGTGGATCAGGAGATATAGCTGTCTTAGCCTCGTCTCATAGGTTAGAGTTAATGCCTTTCGCTCAGATTTCCTCCCGTATTGGAGGAGCACTTATGCTGCTTATAGCCCAGTTAACTATTTCGATTCTTGCCAGTGCCCTTTAATAAATTTAGATAAGGAGGATAATAAAGTGAAAATATTGGCGTTGAATGGTTTATTGGGTTATGGGTATTCTGAAAAGGCATTTGAGAATGCCCTTAAAGGTGAAATAGCTGTCATTGGAGTTGATGCTGGTTCAACAGATGCAGGACCTTTTTATCTTGGAGCTGGAAAATCTTTTACAAGTAGATCGGCAGTAAAAAGAGATGTTGAAATTGCACTACCAGTTGCTCTTAATAGAAAAATTCCCTTCATTATAGGAACAGCTGGAGGTGCTGGTGCTGATGTTCATGTAGATTGGGTTAAAGAGATAATTGAAGAGATAGCTCGTGAGAAGAAACTCCATTTTAAAATAGCAGTGATACGCACTGAGATCTCGAAAGAGTATCTTAAAACGAAGTTGAGAGAAGGGAAAGTAAAATCACTTGGTGGACCACCTTTAACTGAGGAAGAAATAGATAAAAGTGTTAGACTTGTATCGCAGATAGGGGCTACACCTTACCTCAAAGCGCTGGAGGGTAATCCAGATGTCATTCTTGCGGGTAGATCCTGTGATACGGCAATCTATGCAGCAATTCCTTTAAAAATGGGTTATGATCCGGGTTTGGTATGGCATGCTGCAAAAATAATAGAATGTGGTGCAATGGCGGCAGAACCAGGAACTGCTGGAGATTGCATGATGGCAGATATTCATGAGGATTACTTTATTCTTGAACCTCCAAATCCTATTAGAAAGACAAATCCCATTAAAGTGGCTGCTCATAGTTTGTATGAGCAACCTAACCCTTATTATATTTATGAACCAGAGGGGATGATGGATTTAACGCAGAGCAAATATGAGCAGTATACAGAGAGAAGTGTGAAGGTATCAGGAAGTAGGTATGTAAAAGCAGATAGACCAACTATTAAAATAGAGGGAGTTAAAAAAATAGGATACAGAGTGATTGCCATGGGAGCTATCAGAACTCGTCTGATGATAGAAAATATAGACACCATTCTTGAACAGATAAGAGAGCATATTAAAGATGTGCTTAAAAAAATAAAACCAGAAGAGTACATATTGAACTTCAGGGTGTATGGTAAAAATGGAGTATTAGGTGAAATAGAGCCAGTAAAAGATCTCTCTCACGAGCTTTTTATTATAATAGATGTTATTGGAAAAACACCTGATATAGCAAGAACGGTATGTGCCGTATCAAGATCCAGTCTCCTACATTTTGATTATAAAGGAAGGAAAACAACAGCAGGAAATATTGCTTTCCCTTATTCCCCCAGCGATATTGAAATGGGCGAGGTGTATGTGTTCAATGTATATCATGTGGTGGAAGTTGATGATTTGGCTGAAACTTCAAGAATTGAATTTATAAATGTTGGAGGTTAAGATGCAGAAACTAATTGATGTTGCTAAGGTTTTAAGGAGTAAGAATGCTGGTCCATTCTATGTAACTATGGATATAATGTTTGCTGATAGGGAAACTTATGAGAAGATCAAGAATTCCAGCATAATAACAGAGGACATAGTGTCTAAACTCTACAAGGTTGATAAAGAAAAAGTTTCTATAGTTTACTACGATGCTGCGTTCTCTATAAAAGTTACAATACCCAGAAGATATCCAAGCGGAGATCCAAAAGATAGTGATATATATGGTTGTCAACAGTCTGCCCCATTGGAGGATATTCCAGTAAACATTTAAGAATAAATTTAAATAGGTAAGAACCGACTGGGAGAGACTTCTCTCCCAGTTTTTATTTGATTTTGAAAGAGAGGTCGTTATAATAGTAATTATGGAAAAAAAGGATAATGTTATAGTAAAAGTTTCACTGGTAGATCAGGTAATAGAGCAAATCCGTCAATCTATTTTTAACTTTGAGTATAAACCCGGGGATAAAATAGATCTTAAAGAGCTATCAGAGAAGTGGGGCGTGAGCAGGACTCCTCTAAGGGAAGCCATAAGAAAGTTGGAGGCTGAGGGTCTTATTACCTATAAAGCCCAGAAAGGTTTTATGATAAGATCAATCCAGCCCGAAGAGGTGGAGAAGCTTTTTGTAGTAAGGAAAAATTTAGAATCTCTTGCAGGATCATTGGCATGTGATTATGTAACAGATGGCGAGATAAAAGAGATTGAGAACATCCATAATAAAATAATCACACTGCCAGATAAAAGTGATTTTTCTAAAATTGAAGATTTAAGAGTATTACATCAGCTTAATAAAGACTTTCATTTTAAAATATACAAGGCCTCTAAAAATAAATTTCTTATTCAGGTGATTAGTTACATGTGGAATATTAGTGCTGTTTATATAGCAAGTACTCTTTCTACCCCAGGGAGAATAAATAAGATTATAAAAGAACACGGAAAAATCTTATTGAGTTTAAAGAAAAAAGATAAAGCAGGAGTCCAGAAGGCTATTAAAAAACATCTAGACTCAAGTGAGAAGGACATTATGAGGGGGTATAAGAAGATTCAAAAAATGATATAAAAATCATACTTCAAAATTTCAGAAAAATAATCAAGGAAGACCCTCAGAAATTGAAATTGTTCATTAAAATATATACTACACCTTTGAGAGTTTAAATGTATTAAAAGTAGTGCTGAGGATAAAATCACAAGAAGGAAAACTTGGATGAGGAGGTAAATAAATTTTTATAGATCATTTAAGAAAGTTTACTCTATAAAACTAGATTGATTATTCCATCTATTTTAAAAACGGACAAAGCTATCCTTGCTTATTTGTAAATAAATTATTATAAAGATAATTACTGGCTTACAAAAAGATTAATTGTTTCTCGGTTTATTTGCGATTACTTATAATAGGCTTTAGGCAAAAATTTTGTATAGTGGATCAAGCTTTATTGAGGTAAAATGAAATTATGAGGTAATCAGTTGAAAAAAATATTAGCTTTATTT
>QMOO01000106.1 GCA_003648245.1 Caldisericota bacterium | reverse complement strand
TGAAATTCTTATGGCAGTCCTTCCTGTTTCAGTTGCAGTGACTATCAAAGATGCCTTTGTATTGAAGGCAACAAAGACACCAGCATAACTTATGGAGTCTGGAATAAGGGCTGAGACCGCTCTTTCCATCTCCATTATTCTTTTTTCATAAGGCAGTTCCGGTTCCACCTTCTCTGCTATCCTTCTCATAACCCTTACAGCCTCTACTGGATACTTGCCTGACGCGGTCTCTCCTGAGAGCATTACTGCATCTGTTCCATCAAAAATTGCATTGGTTATATCCGAAACCTCTGCTCTTGTGGGATAGGGTCTTTCAATCATTGAATCAAGCATCTGGGTGGCAGTTATTGAAAATTTCCCCTTTCTTAGAGCCTTTTTAATTATTTTCTTTTGAAGCAAGGCAACCTCTTCAATTGGTGCCTCGATCCCAAGATCCCCTCTTGCAACCATAACTCCATCAGAGGCATCAATTATTTCATCAAGATTTTTTATAGCCTCATACTTCTCAATTTTTGCAACAATTGGTATTTTTTTTCCTTTGCTCTCTATAATTTTCCTCAAAGAGACAATGTCACAAGCTTTCCTCACAAAGGAGAGGGCAAAGAAGTCAACATCCTCTTTTAAACCGAACTCAATATCAACCCTATCCTTTTCTGTTATGGAAGAGATTTTGAGTTCTGCTCCTCTAACATTTATCCCCTTCCTGTCCTTCAGTATTCCACCTCTTATAACCTTCGTCTTTATATTCTCTCCGTCTGTTTCAACAACCTCAAGTTCAAGGGCACCATCGTCAAGAAGAAGACGAACTCCAGGATGAACATCTTTTGGAAGATCTTTATAGGACACAGATGCAGCTTCCTTGTTTCCAACAATATCTTTTGAGGTTAAGATAAATTCATCACCCTGTTTTAACTCAATCTCTCCCTTTTCAAATTCTCCAACTCTTATCTTTGGACCCTGAAGGTCCAGTAGAATTGATATATTCTTGTTTAATTTTTTTGAAAGTTTCCTTACAGTTTCTATCCTTTCTTTATGTTCTTCATGTGTTCCGTGGGATGCATTTATCCTGAATACATTAACTCCCTCCTTTATTAACTCTTCTATAATGTTTTCTTTAGAAGATGAAGGTCCAAGTGTTGCAACAATCTTTGTCCTCTTCACTTCTACCACCTTCTCCAATAGTTATTATAATAACCTCTTCTCCTTCTTCCACCCATGAGAATAATTAATATTATACCAACTACGAATCCACCCACATGTGCCCAGAAGGCTATGCCTGTTCCAAGCTTCCCAAAGGAAGCAAAGGCAGGAAGAAGTTGCATTAAAAACCATATGCCAAGGAATATAAACGCAGGTACTGGAATGATGGTTATATAGAAGAAGAGAAAAACAAGGGCAAGGACTTTTGCATCGGGATAGAGATAAAAGTATGCCCCCATAACTCCTGCTATTGCTCCAGATGCTCCAATGGTGGGGACCATGGAAGAGGCGTATATCAGTGAGTGTATAAGACCAGCAAGGATTCCAGAAAGGAAATAGAACAATATAAACTTGGCTGGTCCAAGGAAGTTCTCGATATTGTCACCAAATATCCACAGGTAAAGCATATTACCTATTATGTGAGCAAAGCTTCCGTGAAGAAACATTGATGTTATAAGAGTTAAATACTCTACACCCCCAAGGGTAAACAGTCTTTTAGGCACAACTCCCCATTTATATATGAGCATGTTGAGATTAGGATTTAAAATTTCATACAAAAAAATAATTACATTTATGATTATAAGTCCAACAGTAACATATGGAAACCTTCTTCTCGGATTTATATCTGATATAGGTATCATAAAAGCTCCTCCGTTTCACGAAAATTTCTTTCCATATAACCATTTTACACTAATAGTTAGTTAATTTACAAGCTAAATAAAAAAGTTCCAATAAAAAATCTGATAAAATGAAATAAAAAAGGACAAAGAGATGAAACAAGAGAACGATGAGAGTCATGAATTTTATGCATCTTTAATTGAAAATCTTCCGGAGGGGATTATTATCCATGATTTAAAAAAAATCAAATTTGTCAATCAAACTCTTTCAAAGATTACAGGCTATTCAAAAGACGAGCTCCTTAAAATGAAACCCAATGATTTGCTTCCTGAGGAAGAAAGAGAGAGGCTGAGTGGGTATGCTATTAAAAGACTTAAAGGCGAAAAACCTCCCACTCATTACAGGGCGAAACTTATGAGAAAGGACGGAACTGAGGTAGTATGTGATTTCTGGGCATCATCTGCGTATTATAGAGGAGAGAAATCCATTGTTGTAATTGTAAGAGATATCTCTTTTGAAGTTAAAATGGAGGAAAAGATTTCTGAACTTGAGACTCTCCTTACAGAGGTAATTAATACAGCAGATGAAGGTATATATGTGAGAGAGGCAAAGAGTGGAAAAATAGTCTTTGCAAACAAGAAATTCTCTGAAATTCACGGGATCCCTCTCGAGAAACTAATAGGAATGAACTCCAGGGATCTGCTCACAGAGAAGGAAAAGGAGAGACTGAAGAAAAAAACCTTTAACAGGATTCCTAAAAGAATAGAGCTTAGAGCGAAGGGACCAAAGGGAAAAGAGATAATTATTGAGGAAACTGTTGGAGCCATAAAGAATAAGAAGGGGGAGCTTGAGTACATTTTTGGTATTGTAAGGGATATAACCAAAAAGAAGAAATACGAGGTGAAGCTCAAAAAGCTTGCAATTAATGACGCCCTTACAGGTATATTTAACAGACACTTTTTTAATGAATTTGTATACAAAGAGTGGGATAGAAACAAGAGATTCAAGCAACCCATATCCTTTATCCTTGTGGATGTAGATAATTTTAAATCTATAAATGATAACTTCGGGCATCTCTTTGGAGATTTTATCTTAAAAGAGGTTGCCAAAATCCTAAGCATGAGTCTTAGAAACTCAGATTTTGTGGTAAGGTTTGGAGGTGATGAGTTTCTCATCGTTCTTCCTCAGACAGAAAAAGGAGTTAAGATTGTTGAAGATAGAATCCTGAAGAATTTGAGAGTATGGAACGAAAAGAACAAGGATAAAAATGTGGCTATATCTTTAAGTTTTGGCAGTGGAACCTTTTATCCCTACAAAGGCGATACTGTGGAAAGGGCACTAAGAGAAATAGATAGAAGGATGTATGAGGCCAAGTATAAAAAGGAGGGACAGGATTAATTAACTTGTGCCTGTCTTGCAAAATTTATCGGTTATTATATAATTACAAGTAACAATTTGCTACAATACTAAAAAGCGAAAGAGGGAAGAGTGTTAAAATTAGGAGGTGGATTGAAATGAGAGGAAGTTTAAAGGTAGTGAGTTTAGTAATCATCATTTTGCTGGTATTCTCACTTCTTGTGGTTTCCAACTATGGTTGTAAACCTAAAGAAGAGGAAAAGAAAGTTGTTAAAATCGGTTTCATTGGACCACTTACGGGGAAGTATTCGAAAATGGGTATTGGTGGATTAAATTCCTTTAAACTTGCGGTGATGCAGCAGAACAACTCTGGGAAGAATAAGTATACTTATGAAGTTGTGTCATTTGATGATGAATGTGTTCCACAGAAGGGAGTTGAGGTTGCAACAAAGGCATGTTCAGATCCAGAAATAATAGCTGCTGCTACACATTACTGCAGTATGGTTGCCATAAGCTGCGTGGATGTGTATCACAAGTTCGGACTACCTGTAATTGTATGGGGAGCAGTTCTTCCAGATATTACCTATGGAAACGATTATATAGAGGTTAGCCGTGTTAACGGAACACAGGTTGAGCAGAACGAGTTCAATGCTCATTTTATGGTGGATGAACTTGGCTTTAAGAAATTCTGCATCATTCATGATACCACAGACTATGGAAGAGGACATCTTAAATACTTCCTTAAGGCTCTTGAAAAAAGAGGAATAGAGCCACTCTCTGTTGATGGAATAACAATTGGTCAGAAGGACTTTACCACAATTCTTACCAAGATAAAGGCTTTAAACCCTGAGGTTGTTTATTTTGGTGGATTAACTGCTGAAGGAGTCCTTATTAAGAGTCAGATGGATAAATTAGGAGTAAAGGCTCAATTCCTTGGAACATCTGGCATAAAGAGTGATGACTTTAACACAAGTTTGGGTGAGCATGCAGAGGGTACAATATGCATGCTTGACGGAGCACCAATAGAGAAAATGCCAGGAGGATTGGAATTTAAGAAGGCATACGAAGAGGCAGGATTTGATGAGCCATACGAAGCCTACGGACCATTTGCTTACTGCGCTGCAAACATAATAATTAAGGCTATAGAGAAGGTTGGACCAGATAGAGCTAAGGTTGCTGAGGAGATAAATAAGACAGATACAGAGGACATAATTGGAAGGATCCACTTTAACGAGTATGGACAGAACGATGTTCCGCTTGTTACTGCTTATGTAAGTCAGGATGGACAGTGGGTGCC
>QMOO01000105.1 GCA_003648245.1 Caldisericota bacterium | reverse complement strand
TTTTATAAGAGCATCTACAAGATAATTAACCATCTTTAGCGTGCTACCGTGCATAGAAACATAGGGAATTAAAACCATGTTTTTAACTTCATCAGAAATCCATTCTTTATAGGCATTGATTATTAACTCTGGTTCCTCATAAACTAATCCATGACTTGGCGCAATAACTTCTATCTTGAGATCTTTTATTTTTTCAAGATTCTTTCTTATCTGGAATCTAAAGGGCATCATTATCTCAGCATAGTATCTTTTTGCATCTTCTAATACCTTTTCTTTATCTTTTACAAAAAGATCGCTGGAGGCATAGTGAGAGCCAAAAAAGTCACAGGTAAAAAGAATATTATCTGGAGTGAGATAGGTTACCATTGTTTCTGGCCAATGAACCCATGGTGTAAAAATAAACTTAAGTGTTCTTCCGCCAAGAGAAAGAGTATCTCCATCATTAACCACAATAAATTTATCCTCTGGAATGTGAAGTAGATCCATTAAGAAGCCTCTACACTTACTATTGGTTACAACTTTTGCTTCAGGATATAGGGATAGAATATCTGGAATTGCACCAGAATGATCCTGTTCAGCATGATGTGCAATAATGTAATCAATTTTTTCCACCTTTAAACTTTTAAGGTTTCCTATTAGCTCATCTTTTTTTGCCGGGTCAACTGTATCAAGAAGCGCAGTTTTTTCTTCTCCCTTAACTATGTATGCATTGTAACTTGTTCCATCTGGAAGTGGTATCAATTCATCAAAAAGCCTTCTATCCCAGTCAATTGCTCCTACAGAATAGATTCCATCTTTTAGTTTTCTTACAGCCATTTCCTACTCCTCATAAGGCTCAAATAAGCTCTTCTCTGCTCCACATACTGGACACACCCAATCATCTGGAATATTTTCAAAGGGAGTGCCGGGCTTTATCCCGCCATCAGGATCTCCTTTTTCTGGATCATATATATAACCACACACTGTGCAAACATACTTCTTCATAGTTTTCACCTCCTTTTTCACCTCTTCCTTTATATATGTCGGTGCAGTCTTTGGAGATTTACCACCTTTTATCTCATGATAGTAAGCGTAGGTCATTGGTTCCCCTTCTTTAAATCTTTCACAATCAACCACATCTCCAACAAACATTGTGTGAGTGCCAACATTCATGTCCTTTAAAACCTTCACCTCAATAAAACCAAGAGAGTTTTCCTTTACGATGGGAGAATCAGTTTTTCCAATTTCATAAGGTATATTTTTAAATTTATCTATATCTCTCCCTGATTTAAATCCAAAATTACCTATAAACTTAAGAGGGGTTTCCTTGGAAAGGATAGATACTGCAAAAACTCTGCTTTTTTCTATAAATTCGTGGGTTAAATTCTTCTTGTTTATGGTTACAGAAATTCTTGGAGGATCTAACGTAACTTGAAAAACTGTATTTGCAATCTGACCGTTAATCTTTTTTCCATCTTTAGATGTAACAAGGTATAGTCCGTAGGTTAGCTTGTATAGTGTTTTAAGATCCATTTCTTCTCCTTAAAGTTTATTTCCCCATAATCCATGAATGTTGCAGTAAATCCTTACTGATATATTTTCCCCTTTTACCGGGAATTCTGCCTCTGGTTTTTCTCCTGGTTTTAAGAATTTTCTAAAGCCTACTCCATCTGTAGCCACTTCAATCCATTCAATATAGTGTTTTTCCTCCATTGGATGCTCTACTGAACCAACTTTAACCTTAATTCCGCTTTCGGTTTTCTCAATTACTGGAACATGCTTCTCTTTACCCTGATCTTCCATCTTAAGTCCCATAAGTTTCATTGGTTGCCCGCAGCAAACCAGCTCTCCAGCACCTTCGTGTACCACCTCCACCATATTCCCACATATTTCGCACTTATAGACCTGAAGTTTTTTAGTCATAACTCACCTCCTAAAATTTCTTAAACGTTTCTTTTTTTGCTCCGCATACAGGGCATTTATCTGGTGGCTCACCAATATGAGTGTAGCCACACACAGGACATATATAAATATCTTCTTCGCTTATATCTTTTCCATTCTCAACCAATTCCTTTGCCTTTTTATATAACTCTGCGTGAATCCTCTCTGCTTCAAGAGCAAAGTAAGTTGATCTCTCCGCACCCTTCTCTCCCTGGAACTTTGCTGCATCATTATAAACTGGATACATCTCCTCAACCTCAAAAGTCTCTCCATCAATTCCTGCCTTAAGGTTATCCTTTGTATCTTTAACAATTCCAAGATTTCTCGCATGATTCCTTGCATGAACAAACTCAGCATAGGAAATTGCCTTAAACAATCTGGAGATATTCTTAAAGCCTTCTTTTTCAGCAATTTCACTAAAAATTAAATACTTCATATGAGCCATTGACTCTCCGCCAAAGGCATCCAAAAGAAACCTCTCAGTCATTTTTTTCATAAACACTCTCCCTCCATACTTAATTATAAAAATAAAATAGGGGAGATTTCTCTCCCCTAAATCAAACCTATTTTAATTCTTTATAGCATAACCACCAGTCATAACACTTAATCTCTCCCTTTTTCTCCTGCTCTTTTCTCTTTTTAATAAGGTCAACAGTACCTGCTGGAGGAACTATCACTTTGTCTTTAATTAGCTCGTTCTCTGGCCACTTGTGTGGCATAGCAACACCATTGGCATCACTTATCTGGAGTGCTTTAAGTGCTCTTAATATCTCATCCCAGTCTCTACCGACCTCTGCTGGATAGTAAACTATCGCTCTTATAACTCCCTTGGGATCCACAATAAACACTGCTCTTGCAGTTATGCTTGCACCTTCTGGAATCATACCAAGAGCTTCTGCAACCATACCTCTATCGTCTGCTATTATTGGAAACTCAATCTCAACATCAAGATTATCCTTTATCCATTCAGCCCATTTTAGATGTGAAAACACCTGATCAACACTTAAACCAATTACCTCTGCTCCCAGCTCTTTAAACTTTTTAAGTCTTATCTGCATACCATAGAACTCTGTGGTGCAGACTGGTGTAAAATCTGCCGGGTGACTGAATAGAACAAACCATTTCCCTTTGAATTGATCTGGAAGTCTCATCTTCCCGTGTGTTGTATTTACCTCAACCTCTGGAAATTTCTGTCCAATAACTACCATGCTTTACCTCCTTTTAATTTAAAATTAATTTAAATTTGTATTTATTACAATTTTATTATAACCCGAATTTTTATTTTGTCAAGGAGGTCTTTTTTTCTTTTTCCAAACAATCCTTGCAGATACCGATAATGTTTACCTGTGTTTCTATTATCTTATTTCCTTCAACAAACTTTTCTTTGAAGAGAGTACAGTCAAAATCTATATCAAAAATTCTACCGCACCTTATACACCTAAAATGTGCGTGAGGCTTCTCTCTTAAATCATACCTTGCCTCTCCCTCATCTATTATCAGCTGAGAGACTATTCCTTTTTCAACAAAAAGGGAAAGTGTATTGTAAATTGTTGTTCTTGAGAGTGTGGGAATCTCATTTATCAAATCTTTATATATATCATCTACTGTTGGATGGGTTTTATTCATAAAGAGATACTCCAGTATTTTAATTCTGTGAAAGGATGGTCTAATTCCTCTTTTTGTAAGATAATCGTTCAACTCCTTTACATCCATTTCTCTCTCCTTTACTTAAAAATTTCTCCTGTCTCTTTAAACCAGAAAACAAGATCAAGATGAGCAAGAGGGATTCCAAGCTTTAAGGAAAACTTTCTCATATTCTCCTCTATCTTAAGATATTTCCTCCTGGTAAGTCCATCTATCTTTTTTTTAATTATACCAAAGTTGTAAAGATTTCTCAATATATGTCTATCCAAAATTGAAAGATTATCTCCAAATCCTATGTTCCTTAGAAAATGGCTTGCCTCTTTATATCCCATGCCCTTTACATTTTTTACAAGGAAGTCTCTTACTTTAAAAATATCCTTTTCCTCCTCAATTATCTTCTTTATCACAAACTTTCCATCTTTAAAGAACTTCTCTCTTGCTTCAACTATATATCTTGCTTTATTATTCTTAAACCTTACCCCTACCAGTCTGCTTCTTATATCATCAACTGACCCACAAAATAATAAATCATCCTTCAACAACTCAAGAATGGCATTCCAGCATACTCTTGCCTTTGATTGAGGTGTAAGAAGGCAGAAGGAAAATTCTGAGAATAATTCAAAATCATTTCCCCTCTTCCATACCTCTTTAAATTGATCTATTCTTTGTTCTATATCCCTTTTTATCTTATTATATAAATCTTTTATCTCTCCAACTTCATTCATATTTTTATTTGAATTGTGGCAAGTTCATAAAGCAACCTAATCAAAATTTCTCCATCTTTCAATGAAACAACTTCCACTGTAGAGTGGGTATATCTTAAGGGGAAACAAAGAGGAATAGAGTGATAACCCAATCCCTCAGTTTCAACAATGGATGCATCGGTAGAACCACCGGTTACACCAATTTGAAATTCTATATTTTTTGCATTCATAAACTCAGAAAAGAAACCAAAAAGCTTCTCATCC
>QMOO01000104.1 GCA_003648245.1 Caldisericota bacterium | reverse complement strand
CTTTTCCTTACGGATGAAAAATTGAATAAATTAAAAAGAGAAGATAGTTCTTTTTACTACTCTCTTTATTTCGCTTCAATTATTATTTATGGAGAAAAAGATGGCATCTGGATTTAAGGAGTGTGTTGAAAAGGGGCTTTTAAAAAGGATACCTTCATCGGAAGAAAATTGTACTCGTTCTTTAAATAAAGCAAAGAAATGGCTGGAAGAAGCAGAAAAATCTTTTGAAAATAAAATATATCAATCTTCAGTAATTTCTTCATATCTTGCAATGTTTCATTCAGCAAGGGCAATTCTATTCCGTGATGGATATAGAGAAAAAAGTCATTATTGTGTTGCAAGATATTTAGAAGAAAAATATGTTAAACAGGGTAAACTGGAAAGTAAGTGGGTTGAATTACTTGATTATTATAGAGAAATGAGGCACAACAACCAATATGATTTAAGTTTTTTTGTTTCAGAGAAAGAAGCAAAAAATTCTTTAATATCAGCCAGAGAATTTTTTGAAAGAATGGAGAAACTCATTTATGAAAGATAAAAGATTTATAGAAGAAAGTTTTCCGGTAAAAGAAGTAAGTGAGTTATCAGCAGAAGAAATAATTACTCATTGTGGAGGACCGTCCTCCACATTATGAGAGGAGTTTTTTGATATTTGAAGAGTAGGGGGGAGTTATTATTCCTTTTTCAGTTATTATCCCTTTTATTAATTTACCAGGGGTTATATCAAAAGCAAGATTGTAAACAGGGGCATTTTGGGGAGATATATATTTTCCTTTGATTTTTCTTACTTCATCCGGGTTTCTTTCTTCAATTGGTATCTCTTTCCCTGTTTTTATAGAAAAATCAAATGTTGAAAAAGGTGCTGCTATGTAAAAGGGAACTTTATGATATTTTGCTAAAACTGCAAGAGAATAGGTCCCGATTTTGTTTGCTGTATCTCCATTTAAAGCAATTCTGTCTGCTCCAACAATTATCATATCTATTTTTCCCTGTTGCATCAAAAAAGCAGCCATATTATCGCATATTAATGTATAGGGAATTTTTGCTTTATGTAATTCCCAAGCAGTCAATCGCGCTCCCTGAAGAACTGGTCTTGTTTCGTCAACATATACATAAAATTTTTTCTTTTTCTGTTTAGCTACATAAAAGGGAGCAAGAGCCGTTCCATATCCGCTTGTTGCCAGTCCTCCAGCATTGCAATGAGTTAAAATATTCATCCCATTTTTTATTAAAGATGAACCATATTTGCCTATTTTATAGCAGCAGTCAATGTCTTCCTTATATATTTTTTCTGCTTCTTCAATGAGTTTTTCTTTTATTTCTTCTACTTTTTCCCCTTTTTCCAGAGTTTTTTCCATTTTCTCAAGAGCATAAAAAAGGTTATAAGCAGTTGGTCTTGATGTTTTAAGGTATTCTATATCTTTTTTAATTTTTTCAATGAATTTTTCCTTATTTTTCTCTCTGTATTTCAAACCGACAAGTGCAATACCAAATCCAGCAAAACATCCAATAGCAGGTGCTCCTCTTATTTTCAGTTCTTTTATACTTTTCCATACATCCTTTATATTTTTCATTTCTATTATTTCTTCTTTGCCGGGAAGTTTTCTCTGGTCAATTATATAGAGTTTATTTTTTTCCCATATTATTGGCTGGACAGGTGGTTTCATTC
Organism: Caldisericota bacterium; assembly: GCA_003648245.1. The sequence continues at coordinate 2,866 of QMOO01000104.1, read as the reverse complement.
TATCCTCCAAAATTTATCTTAAAATCTGGAAATTCATTTTTTAAAGTCAGCAAAACCTCTGGTTCAGGATTTATTCCATATCCATTTGCTTTTATCTTTACTTTCCCAGATTCTTTACCATAGAGAGTTAAAATCACAGAACAATTTCCTTTGTTTTTAGTTATAAATTCTTTTAATCTTTTGATTTCTTTATCTTCAACAGGCAATTTTATTTGAATTTCAATTTTACTTGAAAATTTCTCTTTTGCATCTGATAAACTTATTACTTCATTTGCTATAAGTTTTACTCTATCTTCCCTTCTCTGGATGTTCCCTTTTACAAATACAATATTATTTGTCCTTATGACAGAAGAGAATCTTTTAAATGTTTCTGGAAAGAATGTAACTTCTATTTTCCCATCAATTCCTTCAAGTTCGCCTGATGCCATTCTTTCTCCTTTTCTTGTGATGTTCCTTTTCAGGTTATTTAAAATACCTCCAACTGTTATTTCTACATTATTAACCTTTGGAAGTTCTGAAATTGAAACAGTTGAATACATTTTTATAAAAGGAAGGTATTTTTCAACAGGATGACCTGTAAGGTAAACACCTAACATATCTTTTTCATAAGCAAGTCGCCTTGATTCAGACCATTCAGGAAGTGAGGAGATGAGTTTTTTATTTGCGTAATTAGGTTTTACAGGAGTAGAAAATATTTCAACTTCTCCTTTTTCTCTGCTTTTCTGGATTTTTGTTCCATGTTCAATTGCCTCGTCTATCATTGCAAAAAGATGAGAACGAGGTATTTCTAAATAATCAAAAGCACCTGCTTTTATCAAACTTTCTATAACTTTTCTATTTACTGCTCTTAAATTTACCCTTTCGCAAAAATCAAATAATGATTTAAATATTCCATCTTCTCTACTCTCTATTATTGATTTTATTGCTCCTGAACCTACATTTTTAATTGCTGAAAGTCCAAAAATTATATCATTTGAGAAGATTTTAAAATCACCATCACTTTCACAAACATCTGGAGGTAAAATCCATATTCCAAGTCGTTCACACTCTTTTATGTATTCTTCAATTTTGTCTGTATTTCCGATTTCACTGTTAAGTAAAGCAGTCATAAATTCAAGTGGAAAATTCGCTTTCAAATATGCTGTCTGGTATGAAATTAAAGAGTATCCTGTGCTGTGTGATTTATTGAAGCCGTAGCCGGCAAATTTTGATATCTGGTCAAATATTTTTTCTGCTACTTCTGTTTTTACTCCATTTTTTTTGGCTCCTTTTATAAATTTTTCTCTCAATTTTTCCATTTCAGAAGGTATTTTTTTACCCATTGCTTTTCTCAAATGGTCGGCTTCTCCCATTGTAAAATTTGCAAGTTTGTTTGCTATCTGCATAACCTGTTCCTGATAGAGAATAACTCCATAGGTAGATTTTAAAATTGGTTCAAGTAGGGGATGGTCATATTTTACTTTTGAAGGGTCCTTTTTCCTTTCTATATATTCTCTTACCATTCCGCTTTTCATAGGGCCTGGTCTGTAAAGAGCAAGAACTGCAATTATATCTTCAAATTTTTCTGGTTTTATCTCCCTCAATAAATTCTGCATCCCCTTACTTTCAAGCTGGAATACACCTTCTGATTCACCACGAGATAAAAGTTGGTATGTTTTCTTATCATCAAGTGGGAAATCCTTTATTTCAATTCCCTTTCTTTCTTTTATTAAGTTTAATGTATCATCAATTACTGAAAGTGTCTTAAGACCAAGTATATCAACTTTTAAAAGACCTATTTTTTCTACCCATTCCATTTCATATTGGGTCGCAACTTCTCCTTTTGGACCAATAAATAATGGAGCATAGTTATAAACTTCTTTTTCAGTTATTACAATTCCAGCAGCATGAATTGAAGAGTGTCTTGCAAGCCCTTCAAGTTTAAGAGATATTTCAAAAAGATTTTTTACATTTTCATCTGATTCTATTGCTCTTTTTACATCTGGGTTTAAAACAACTTCTTCTTTGAGAGATGTTCCTGGAGCAGGATTTATAAGTTTTGCAAGACGGTCAACTTCGTTATATGGCATTCCAAGTGCTCTTCCTACATCTCTTACAACTGCTCTTGCAGCCATTGTTCCATAAGTTCCTATCTGAGCGACATTGTTTTTTCCATATCTTTCTCTTATATAACTTATAACTTCTTCCCTTCTTTTATCACAAAAATCAATATCTATATCAGGTAAACTAATCCTTTCAGGATTAAGAAATCTCTCAAAAATAAGATTGTAGTTTAAAGGATTTATTTCTGTTATTCCTAAAATGTATGAAACAATACTTCCTGCTGCAGAACCTCTCCCTGGTCCAACTCTAATTCCTATTTTTTTTGCCTGATTAACAATATCACTTATTATCAAAAAATAACTTGAAAACCCCATTTTCTTTATAATATTAAGTTCATATTTTGCTCTTTCCACAACTTCATTTCTTTCTGAAAAATTGTCTGTTTTTATATCAAATTTTTCTTCAATTCCCTTTTTGACAAGTTCTTCTAAATATTCTTCTGGTGTTTTATTATCAGGGGGATAAAACATTGGAAGATTATGTTTATCAAAGTCAATTTCAACATTGCATTTTTCACTTATTTCAAGAGTATTTTTCAATGCTTCCGGGACTTCCTTAAATGCTTCTTCCATCTCCTCCTGTGTTTTAAAATAAAAGTGTTCTGATTCAAATTTTAATCTATTTTTGTCTTCAATGTGTGACTTTGTCTGAATACATAATAAAACTTCATGAGCAAAAGCATCTTCTTTTCTTATGTAATGACAATCATTTGTAGCAACAATTTTTATACCAAGTTTTCTGGCAAGCTGGATGATTTTTGGAT
>QMOO01000103.1 GCA_003648245.1 Caldisericota bacterium | reverse complement strand
TGTTATTTCATTTGCATGGTAAACTCCCTTTCCGCCAGTGGGTCTTCTTACAAAGGGGATATTTTTTTCTTTGAGATACTCCAGGTTTATCTCTTCTACAGGTTGAAAAAAACCAATGGAAACGCTGTAGGGTTTCCATCCATAAACTCTAAAGATAATGGAGTTATCTTCTCTTCTTGAAGCAAGAAGTGCTTCGTCAATTGCCATATTTCTGTAGGGAGAAAAGCATCCCCAGTTTATAATTTTAAGAGGGAAATTTCCTTTTCCCATTCCTCCTCACTCAATTTGTAAGGATAGTTATACATGGTGCCTTTTGGTTTCTCATTGTAATAAGGTCTATTGCAGTCTGGACATCCTCTTGTAACAAACGGATTGAGTTTTTTTAGTTCATCTATAGAGATTTTCGGCAGTTTAAGGAGTCTATTTTCTTCAAACTCAAACTCTGATAGAGGAACACCTTTCTCTATGAGCTTTGTAGCAACCTGAATCTTTCTGTATCTTACAATATCTGGAGGGTTTAAGTCTTGAAGTTCTGTTCCTCTTACAGGAGTGAATGCAAAGAGAGCAACCTTTATTCCATTTTTTGTAAATGTTTCATAAAGGGACAGAATCTCTCTGTCGTTTTCACCAAGACCCACTATTATGTGTGTTGTAATTCTCCCCTTGTGCTTATCACCCATTTTTAAAATGAATTGAAGTTTCTTAAAGAAATCTCCTTCTCTGAGAGTCTTATGTAGTTCTGGATTTGCAACATCAATTGGCAATCCGACCCTCTCTGCACCAAGAAGGAAAAGTTTATCTATAAGTTTTTCTGAATATGTGTTTATACAGATGGATACTGGAATGTAAGTTGAAATTTCCTTTAAAACCTTCTCAACCACTTTGTTTGAATTTCTGTTGTTTACAGTTTGTATGCAGAGTCTTTTAAAGTTTCCATCCTTTACTCTATCTGTTACATCACTTATGGGAAAGGGAGGCCATACCACCCTTGAAAGCATATGGGGAAGAGAGGAGGAATCTTTTGCTTCAGTGCAGTACTTACAGCTTTTTACACACTTACCCGGTGTCATAACATAAATTGTTGTGGGAAGATAATCAACCCTTTTATCCATTAACTTTAATAAAACTGCACTGCCAAGGGAAACTCTAAGGATAGAGGATTCCACACTCATAATACACTTCTGGATCTTTAACCATTTTCTTTAACGGTTGTGAAGGATTTACAAAACCTGTAAATCCAACTTCATAAGCCATCACATCAAGTTCATCTCTATACTTTCCCTTTGGTCTCATACAACCAAGATACAGTTTTGTAAGTCTCAATTTTCTTCTTGCAGACTCAAAGACTTTGTAAACCTCATCAACTTCTGGAGGTTTTATGTCCTGAAAGGCAGTGCCCCTGGTGGGAATTATTACAAGAAAGACTATAAGAGAGGGTTTTATCTCTGCAAGAACATCAATTATTTCAAACTCTCCTTTTATCTTGCCCTCGTCAAGACCAACGATTATGTGGGGGTAGGTTTTAAAGTTTCGTCTTAGAAGAAGATACTCCTTTCTGAAATCCTTCCCTGTATAGGGAAGGTGATAAACTCTTTTTATTAAATCGTCATCATAGATAAAATCAAATGATGCAGCATCTACAAAGGGTTTAACCTTTTTAATTTCGTTAAGGGAAAGAAATCCCGGATGTATAACAACTCTTTTTTTGAGTTTCTTAATCCTCTTTAAGAGATTTATGTTTTGTGTTATTGGTATTTTTCCCTCTTCGTTAAAGCCACCAGATACAAGAACAGAGAGATAATCTCCTTCTTCAAGTTTTTTTACTGCCATCTCTTTTGGTGTCATTCCTTTAAGATAAACACCATTGCAGTGAAGACAATGTCTATCGCAGAACTCTCCTGTAAGGGATATGGTTAATGTTTTGTTGGGATAGAAGAATTTGATTTTTTTCTCCTCTACCACTTAAGTTTCATCTCCTTTACAGCCCTCACCTCATCAGGTCTTGAAATTTCTGTGGTGTGAGGAGATTCTTTTAAAATTTCGGGATTTTCCTTTGCCTCCTTTGAAATTTTTATCATGGCATCTATAAATTCATCAATGGTTTCCTTTGTCTCTGTTTCTGTGGGCTCAATCATTAGTGCTTCCTCAACTATGTGAGGAAAATATACAGTTGGAGGATGAAATCCATAATCCATCAGTCTTTTGGCAATATCAAATGTCTTTACGCCATACTTTTTATACGGTTTTCCAGATAATACACACTCATGCTTATACACTGTATCAACAAGGGGAGGGTAATATTTTTTGAGTTTTTCCTTTATGTAGTTGGCGTTTAAAACCGCTGTCTCTGAGACTTCTCTTAAACCCTCGGCACCCATCAATCTTATGTATATGTATGCCTTCAGTAAAACTGTGAAATTACCATAGAAACTTCTTACTCTCCCGATGCTTTTTTCTGGTTTCTTAAAGGTAAGTCTTTCATCCTCTTTTTCAACCACAGGGTAGGGTAGATAATCTTTTAAGAAATCCTTAACTCCAACAGGTCCGGCACCAGGTCCCCCACCTCCGTGGGGAGTTGAAAAGGTCTTGTGTAAGTTTAAGTGAACTATGTCAAATCCCATATCTCCTGGTCTCACTATGCCGAGAAGGGCGTTTAGGTTCGCTCCATCATAATAGAGAAGTGCACCCTTTTCTTTCAGAATCTCACTTATTTTTAAAATGTCTCTTTCAAAGAGTCCAAGGGTATTTGGATTTGTAAGCATAAATGCAGCAGTTTTATCTGTTACAACCTTTTTTAACTCTTCTGGATCAACTATTCCATCCTTTGAAGGAATCTCAATCACTTTAAATCCCACCATTGCTGAGGAGGCAGGATTTGTGCCGTGAGCAGAATCAGGTACTATAACTTCGCTTCTTTCTTCTCCCTTATCCTTGAAATACTCCCATATGATTCTCATTCCAGTGTACTCACCGTGTGCACCTGCCGCAGGTTGAAGTGAAAAGGCATCCATTCCCGTTATCTCTTTAAGATGCTCTGAGAGTTCCCACATTATTTTCAAATTTCCCTGAACCATATCCTCAGGAAGTAAAGGATGCATATAGAGAAATTCTTCTCTTCTTGATATCTCTTCACTTATCTTTGGATTATACTTCATTGTGCAGGAACCTAAAGGATAGAATCCGCTATCAACTCCATAGTTTCTGTGGGAAAGATTAACTATATGTCTTATCAGAGAGACCTCGTTAATGTCCGGGAGCTCTACTTCGTCTCTCAATAGATTTTTATCAAGCTCTATCTTGATGTCATATTTATTGAAATCTTCTATAAAGAATTTGTTGCTTCCTTTCTTTGATAATTCCTTTAAAAGTTTCATTCTAACCCTCCAGAATAGCACACATAAGAAGTTCTATGTCTTCAAGGCTGTTCATTTCTGTGACTGTAAAAAGGTAAGAATTCTCATAACCTTCAAGGGGCAGTCCACCATATATATCTACAAGTGAGAGCTTTTCCCTTAGCTCCTTCCCATTAAAGGGAAGATTGACGGCAAACTCATTGAAAAATGGTCCTGAAAAAGTAAGTTTAAAACCTTCGTCTTCAAATCTCTTTGCAAGATAGTGCGCCTTTTTATAGTTTATCTCTGCTATCTTTTTAAATCCCTCTGGTCCCACTGTGGCAAGATACACAAGGGCAACAAGGGCTTTTAGAGCATGATTTGAACATATGTTTGATGTAGCCTTTTCTCTCCTTATGTCCTGTTCTCTTGGTCTCAATGTCATAACAAAACATCTCTTCCCGTTTCTATCCACAGTTTCTCCAACAATTCTTCCAGGGATTTGCCTTACATACTCTTTCTTTGTCTGAAGTATTCCAAGGTATGGTCCCCCAAAGGAGAGAGGCATACCAAAAGATTGCCCCTCCATAGCAAGAATATCAACTCCAAAGTCAAAAGGAGGTTTGATTATTCCAAGGAATAATGCCTCAACAATTGAGAGGATAAAAAGGGCATCATTGTTTTTTATAACTTCCCCCAGTTTATTTATATCTTCAATAATTCCAAAATAATTTGGAGACTGAACCACAACAGAGGAGATTTTTTCTTTTAAGATTGATTTTAATTTTTCTATATCTATTCTCCCTTCCCTGGTAAAGCCTACCTCCACAACTTCTATGCCTCTTGGTTTCAGGTATGTTTCAATTACCTCTCTGTACTGTGGATTTATGTTTTCTGGTAGAACAACTTTTCCTCTTCCCTTTATTCTTTCTCCCATCAGTATTGCTTCAGCGAGAGCAGAAGCTCCATCATACATAGATGCGTTTGTTATATCTGCATGGGTTAAATCACTCATTACAGATTGAAATTCAAACATTGCTTGAAGAAGCCCTTGACTTAGTTCTGGCTGGTATGGAGTGTATGAGGTGTATATTTCACCTCTTTCCAGCAAATAATTTATGGTGGAAGGAATGAAGTGAAAATATGCGCCTCCTCCGAGAAATATTCTTTCGGGCAGTTCATTTTCCTTGAAAGTCTTTTTAATAAGAG
>QMOO01000102.1 GCA_003648245.1 Caldisericota bacterium | reverse complement strand
TTAACAGATAAAAATAGTGATAAAATAAAAACAAAAAGAGAGGAGGAGAAATGAAAAAATTTACCATTTTATTAATCTTAACTTTAATCTTTGTCTCTTTGAGTTTTAAAATCTCCAATTCTCAGGAGACAGGCTGGAACACCTATAGAGAGGTAAACGAGAGATTGGGTTATTCAGATGAGGAGTTTAGACCTCCTCTTGAGGAAAAATGGCACTATCTGGGTAATGCACTCTTCACTTCTCCCATAGCAGTTAATGATGTCATATATGCAGGATGTGGAGATAAATCTTTATATGTCTTTGATAAAAGAAGTGGAGAAGCACTCTGGACATTTGATACAGATGGAGCTATAGTTGGAACTCCTGCATTCAGCGATGAAAAATTATATTTTGGCTCTATTGATGAAAACTTTTATTGCGTTGATATCTCAAACCACGAAACATACCTATGGAAAGCAAGGATCTACTCAAAAATTACAACAGCTCCGCTCGTAACAAACTATTATGTTTACTTTGGAGCAGAGAATGGAATAGTTTACTGCATGGATAAGACCGATGGTGAACTTGTGTGGAATTATTCAACAGATGGAAAAATAAACTCAGCAATAAGCGGAGATGACAGAGGAATCTACTTTATCTCTCAGGATGGTTATCTTTATGCCCTTCACCCCTTAACCGGGGAACTTTTATTTAAGAAATTTGTAGGTAAGAATGTTAAAGCTGCACCTGTTATCCTTGGAGATTATGTTTATCTCTTAAACACATCTGGACAACTTAGGGCCTTAGATAGAGAGAACAAGGGACATCAGGACTGGTATTTTGATCTTTATGAGAATACCGTAACAACACCTGCCATTTCAGGTGATTTAGCAATCATTGCTGGAATACATGGAAAAGTTGCCTGTGTAGATTTAAAAACAGGAAAAGCCAAATGGACAAGAAATCTTCCAAATGGTTTTGATGCCTCGCCTGTAGTAACAGATAGATACATATTCATCGGGGACAAGGTAAGCACACTATATATGCTCTCTCTTGAAGATGGAACTATTTCATGGCAGGAAAAATTTGATAAAGGTTTCCACACAGACTTCTGTCTCTATAAGGACTATCTTTTCACCACAGGAGAAGATTTTTCAATAAGAGCTTTTTCCTCTCAACCACCTCCATATCTTAAGATTGAACCAACAACCCTTGATTTTGGAGAGATTGATGTGGATTCCAAGAAAACCCTTTCATTTAAAATCACAAATACAGGCGGAGGAACACTTACAGGAACCACAGAACCTTCCGTTTTCTGGATAAAGGTTTATCCCCGTGAATTCACTGGAAATGATGTAATAGTTAAAGTGACAGTCGATACTGAAGGCTTTGATCCTGAAAAAAAATATCAGGGCAAAGTAACTGTAAAATCAAACGGTGGAAATCAAGATGTTTTAATTGTTTTAAAAACAAAGGGGCTCCCACCAAAACTTTCGGTTACTCCAAAACTCCTTGATTTTGGAACGGTAAATGCAGGTGGCAAAAAGAATATGGCTTTATTTATAAAGAATCTGGGGGGAGGAGAACTTTCAGGAACCTTATCAACAGATGTTAAGTGGGTGGAACTATCTTCACTTAACTTCAAAGGGAATGATGTAAAAATCATGGTAACAATAAACGCAGAAACTCTTAAAGCAGGACAGAATTATAAAGGTTATATATATATTGAAAGTAATGGCGGAAACGAAACAGTTGAGTTAAATGTTAAGGTTGTTGAGGCAAATCCAGAAATTACAGTGGATACTATGGATTTAAGTTTCGGGGAAATAGAGAAAGGCTCTTCTGAAACAAGGGTCTTTACCATATCAAATAAAGGTGGAGGAACACTTGAAGGAACACTAAAGGCTTCTGCTTCGTGGATAATTTTAAGTCAGACAACTTTCTCAGGTAACAGCGTAAGAATCACAGTTAGAATTGACTCAAGCAATTTAGAAAGAGGTGAATATTATACCGGTACAATAAAAATAAGTTCTAACGGTGGTTCAAAAACAATAGATGTGTATGTCAAGATAAAGGAAGAAAAAATAATCCTCAAACTAAAGATAGATAGTAAAATAATGTATGTTAACGATACTCCTCTTGAAATGGATGTTGCACCTATAATAATAGAGGGAAGAACTCTACTTCCAATTAGATACATAGCAGAACCTCTTGGTGCAACTGTAGGATGGGATGGAACAGAGAGAAAGGTTACTGTATCTCTTGAAGATATATTCATAGAACTATGGATAGGGAAACCAACTGCAAGGGTTAATGGAGTAGAGAAACTTATAGATCCCAATAATCCCAATGTTAAACCAATAATAGTTCCTCCAGGTAGAACCATGCTTCCTGTAAGATTTGTTGCAGAGAATCTTGGATGTAAGGTTGACTGGGAGGGAGAGACAAGGACTGTTATAATTACTTATGAGAAAAAATAAGAAAAAAATAATTGGCAAGGAGGATAAGTTATGAAAAAATATTTCCCCAGGTTTCTCGTTTTTCTAATTATAATTACCTCCATAACTTTTGGTTTTGCCAGAGCAGATAATCCAAATTATTACCAATGGGAAGAAAGAAACAAGGGTCTTTACGGAGGAGAGATTAACTGTATTGTAGTGGATCCTCAAAAACCAAATATAGTCTACACAGGAACTGATGGAGGAGGAATCTTCAGGAGCATAGATGGAGGGGAAAGCTGGGAGAAGATAAACAACGGGCTTACAGATCTGTTTATCTTTTCTTTTACCATTGATCCAAAAGATACTGAGACATTATATGCTGGAACAAGAAACGGTATTTTTAAATCTGCAGATGGAGGAAATGTGTGGAAAAAACTCTTCAACGGATTCCCATCTGGTTCTATATACATAGAAGAAATAGCTATTAATCCTAAAGATCCAGAAGTTATCTATGTAGGAACCTACGGTTATGGTGTGTTTAAAAGTACTGATGCTGGAAAGACCTGGAAAAAACTTCAAGGAGAGATTGAAGATAAAAGTATAATTTCCATCGTTATAAACCCAGTGGATACTGAAATTATTTATGCTGGAGAAATTCAAGAAGGCATTTTTAGAAGTAAAGATGGAGGAGAGAACTGGGAGAAGATAAACAACGGGCTTACAGAACTTGGTATTAATGATCTAGCAATTGATCCTAAAAATCCTGATATAGTTTATGCTGCAACCAGAGACGGTATTTTTAAATCCATAAATGGAGGAAATAGCTGGAAGATGGTAGGTACAGGTCTTGGAAATTCATGGTTTTACTCCATTGCTATTGATCCCGTAAACACCAACATTCTCTACGGAGGAACCAGTGGAATAGGTGTAATTAAGAGCACAGATGGAGGAAAGACATGGAAGAGGGTTAATAATGGTTTAAAAAATACAGTAATAAATACCCTTACTGTTAATCCAGAAAATACCAGTATTGTCTATGCAGGAACTTATGGAGGTGGTATTTTTAAAACATTAGATGGAGGAGAAACATGGGAAGAGTCCAATGCGGGACTGACAGCAGTTGTAATAAATTCCATAGTCATCAATCCTGAACTCTCAGATATAGTTTATGCAGGTACAGATAATGGAGTCTTCAAATCAACAAACAAAAGTGAAGATTGGAAAAGATTATATATTGAAAAAGAGGATATCAGCATTACCACAATGGCTATTGATCCCAAAAATCCAGATATCGTTTATGCTGGAAGCTTTAGGGGCGTGTTTAAATCATTGGATGAAGGAAAAACCTGGAAAAACATGAGTAAGGGCTTAGAGAGGTTTTATGTTAATGTTCTTGCTATAGACTCAGGAAATCCCGATATAATATACGCTGGAATCTGGTTAGGAGGAATTTTCAAATCCACAAATGGAGGAGAAAGCTGGAAGAGAATTGGTAAAGAGGTTGCTGATAAAAGTGTTTATTCCATTGCCATAAATCCAGAGAATAGTGACATAATGTATATTGGGATTCAAAGAGAAGGAATCTTTAAATCTATAGATGGAGGGGAAAGCTGGGAAAAACTTACTGATGGACTCCCAAACAACTTTAGTGTCTACTCAATAGTTTTTAATTCTAAAAATCCAGCAATTATATACATAGGTAGTTCTCTTGGGGCTTATAAATCTACAGACGGAGGTAACTCCTGGAAACACTTAAGAAATGGGCTTGGAAGCTTATGGATTAACTGTTTAATTATAAATCCATTAAACCCGGATATTCTTTACGCAGGAACAGATGCTGGTATATTTAAAACTACTGACGGAGGAGATTCCTGGGAACCAATAAATGAAGGACTACACAATAAAATAATTTTAACTATTGCTGTTAATCCTGAAGATCAAAATGACTTATACGTAGGCACAGGAGGTAATGGCATCTTTAAGTATGTAATAAAAGAAATCGTGCCTCCCCCTCCAGAGAATCTAAGTGCTGAAGTCCTTGAAGATAACAAGGTGTTTCTCTCATGGAATCCTCCAGAAAACAGTGAAGATTATGGTATAACCTCATACAAGATATACAGAGGGATACACTCAGGAGAGGA
>QMOO01000101.1 GCA_003648245.1 Caldisericota bacterium | reverse complement strand
TTGAATCAAGCTTTGTGATAAAGAGGGATGATACCTTTGAAACTTCTTTAAAATTTTCCACCTGAGAGTACAGATTCTCTCCATCTGTGGAATCAAGAACAAGTATTGATTCTGTAACTTTAGTAAGCTTCTCAATAACACGCCTTATTTTTTCAAGCTCTTTCATAAGGTTTTTCTTTACCTGAAGCCTCCCTGCTGTATCTACAAGTATTTTTGTGAAGTTTCTATTTCTTCCATAAACAATACCATCATAAACCACACTTGCAGGATCTGCCCCTTTTTTTCCAGAAAAAACATCTATGTTTAGCTTTTCTCCCCAGACAGTGAGTTGCTCTGTGGCTCCTGCCCTGAAAGTATCACCTGAGATAAAAAGAACCTTCTCTCCCTCCCTCTTAAGCATATTTCCAATTTTAGCTATGCATGTGGTCTTACCACTTCCATTTACTCCAGAGAATAGATAAACTGAAAAGTCATTTCTTGAAAGTTCTTTCCCCGCATCTTTTATAGAGTTTATAAGAAACTCCCTTACACCCTTCTCTCCCTTCTTCTTAAAGACCTTGATAATCTCCTCTGAAAAGGAGATACCAAAACCTGAAAGGATGAGATACTCCTCCAGGTCAGCTATCAGTTCCTTTTTCTCTTTTATAAAGGAGAGAAATTTAAATAGTTTCATACAAGAAAATCTTATCATAAAAACTTTTTTGTTGTATAATTCCCTTGAGACAATACTCAAGGAGGTAAAAATGGAGGTCAAATTTGCTGAAAGAACCAAAACAATGGGAACAGAAGGTGCCTTTGAGGTCCTTGCGAAAGCTAAGAAACTCGAGGCAGAGGGGAGGGAGATTCTCCATTTTGAGATAGGAGAACCCGACTTTGATACACCAACGAACATAAAGGATGCAGCCATTGATGCACTTAAAAATGGCTATACACACTACACCCCCTCATCGGGACTTATGGATATAAGAAAAGCTGTGGCGGATTACATATCAAAGACAAGGGGTTTTGATGTAAAACCCGAACAGGTAATAGTGACTGTTGGTGCAAAACCAGCCATAACATTTTCAATTCTATCCCTCGTCAACCCTGGTGAAGAGGTAATTTATCCTGATCCAGGCTATCCAATCTATAATGCTGCAACCCTTCTTGCTGAAGGTAAACCAGTTCCTCTTCCACTTCTTGAGGAGAAGGATTTTAGATTTTCCCTTGATGATCTCGAGAAAAGAATCACAGATAAGACAAAGATAATAGTTGTCAATTCTCCTCAGAATCCAACAGGGGGAGTTCTTACAAAGGAGGACTTTGAAGGTATTGCTGAAATAATTGGTGATAGGGAGATATACATACTCTCAGATGAAATATATTCAAGAATTCTTTATGAAGGAGAGTTTGTATCCATAACAAGTGTAGAAAAGATAAGAGACAGGGTGATTCTTATAGATGGATTTTCTAAGACCTACGCCATGACAGGATGGAGACTTGGATATGCCGTGGCAAAGCCAGAAATTATAAATATGTTAGCCAAGTACGCAATAAATGTTTACTCATGCCCAACCTCCTTTGTTCAAATGGCAGGTGTTGAGGCATTAACAGGACCACAGGATGAGGTTTCAGTTATGGTAAAGGAATTCAAGGAGAGAAGAGATATATTTGTTAACGGCCTGAACGAGATACCTGGTGTTTCATGCAAACTTCCCAAAGGAGCTTTCTATGTCTTTCCAAACATAAAGAGTTTTGGAAAAACATCCAAAGAGGTGGCAGATTTCCTCTTAAATGAGGCAGGAGTAGCTGCACTTCCAGGTACAGCTTTTGGTGAGTATGGAGAAGGTTATCTTAGATTTTCATACGCAACAAGCAAAGACAATATAAGAAAAGGGCTTGAAAAGATGAAGGAGGCTCTCAGGAGACTAAAATGACAATGGATTACTTTTCACTTATATTCTGGATAATAATTCTTCTATCCATCTTTTACCCTGCACTTCACAAGAGAGAAGTTGAGCTTCAAAGAATAAAACTTATTGCAAGGTTTCAGAATAAGAGAAAATCAAGGGTTATAACTTTAATTCACAGACAGGAATCTCTCTCATTCTTTGGAATTCCTTTTAGAAAAATGATAGACATTGAGGATTCAGAGGAAATTTTAAGAGCCATAAGAATAACTCCTGACGATGTTCCCATTGATTTGATTCTTCACACCCCTGGAGGACTGGTTCTTGCAGCAGAGCAAATTGCAAGATCCCTTGCAAAAAGAAAAGGTAAAGTCACAGTGTTTATCCCTCACTATGCAATGAGCGGTGGAACACTCATTGCACTTGCTGCTGATGAAATTGTGATGGATAAAAATGCAGTACTTGGACCCATTGATCCACAGATTGGAACATATCCTGCCGTTTCAATATTAAATGTGGTGAAGAAGAAGGATATAAACAAGGTTGACGATGAAACCTTAATCCTTGCTGATGTATCAGAGAAGGCAATAAGACAGGTAAAGGAATTTGCCATTGAGCTCCTCTCTGACAAAGTTGAAGAGGGAGTGCTTAGTAAAGAAAAAGTAGAGGAGATAGCAGAGGAGCTTTCAAGTGGAAAGTGGACACACGATTATCCTTTAACCTACGAAAGGATTAAGGAACTGGGGCTTAAGGTGAGTACAGAGATGCCACAGGAAGTTTATGCCTTAATGAGCCTTTATCCACAATCTGGTATAGGAAGACCATCAGTTCAATACATACCACTTCCAATATCTCCAAAACAGAAGGAGAACAAGTGAAGAAAACAGAAACTTTAATTGAAAACATTGAAAGGGTAATTGTTGGAAAAAGAAAAGTAGTGGAGAGAGTTGTTCTTGCACTTCTTGCAGATGGCCACATCCTCATTGAGGATGTACCTGGAGTTGGTAAAACCATGCTTGCAAGAGCACTTTCTAAAAGTATAAATCTTAAATTCAAGAGAATCCAGTTTACACCAGACTTACTGCCATCTGATATAATCGGTGTGTCTGTCTGGGATGAAAGAGAAAAGGTTTTTAAATTCAGGGAGGGTCCAATTTTTACAAACATTCTTCTTGCCGATGAAATAAATAGAGGAACGCCAAAGACCCAATCTGCTCTCCTCGAAGCCATGGAGGAGAGACAGGTAACAGTTGATGGAATAACTCACACTCTACCAGAACCATTTTTTGTAATAGGAACTGAGAACCCCATTGAGTACGAAGGGACCTTCCCCCTTCCTGAAGCTCAACTGGACAGGTTTCTTATGAGAATAAGAATAGGATACCCTGAACCCCTTATGGAAAAGGAGATGCTTGACAGACTTGAGAAGGAACACCCTATTAATACAATCGGCGAGGTTCTTGAACCAGAGGATATACTATCCTTAAAAAGGGAAGTCATTAATATTTTCGTTGATGATGGAATCAAAAACTACATTGTTGAACTGGGGAACGAGATAAGGAAGGATGAGAATGTCTACCTTGGTCCGTCTCCAAGGAGTTTACTCTTCCTCATGAGAGTTTCCCAGGCTAAAGCACTTCTTTCCTCAAGGGACTTTGTCATACCTGATGATGTAAAGGACCTTATAACCCCAGTATTTAACCACAGGGTAATCCTCAAGCCTGAAGCAAAGCTTAAAGGTATAACGGAAGAAAAAGTCATTGAGGAAGCTTTACTAAGGGTGAAAGTTCCCATTGATGAGAAGATGTAGAAAAGAAATACTACTAATTCTTCTACTCATTCTCTCTATCTTTATAAAATCACACTTTTTATTCTCTGTGAGTTTATTCTTTATAGCATACATAGTGTTTCTAAAAATTCTCCTTAGAAGAGGTCTTGAAAATGTAGGAGTAAAGATGAGGATAAGCTCGTCCAATGTGATTGAGGGGAGTAAAATTAGATTGAATTTCCAGGTTCAAACCTTCTCATTTCTTCCTGTGGTTGAAATCCTGCCTCAAACTCCAGTATTTTTTATATCAAAAGGGGAAAGAAACCTAACTTTCTCGCCTATTTTCAATAAAGAGGATGAATTTGAAGTTGAGCTTGTTGCCAAGAGAAGGGGGAAATACATGCTTGGCAGGGTAAAGATAAGGACATACGATCCTCTCGGGCTTGTAAGAGAGGAAAGGCTGATTGGAGAGGAAAAGGAAGTTTATGTATTTCCAAGAATTATAAAAATTTCAAGACCAAGAATTCCCATTAAAGAACCATCCTTTGGAATCAGGGTAAAAGAGAAGATATTTGAAGATTACACATCCCTTGTGGGGGTTAGAGAGTATACGGGGAATGAGGATTTAAAAAAAATTCACTGGAAGATTTCTGCCCACACTGGAAAACTCATGGTGAAGGAATTTCCACCAACTGCCATAACAACAGTCACTGTGCTTATAGAACCCTTTGCCACAAGGGATAGGAGGAACGAAGAGATATTCTTAAATCACATATCCACAATAACGGCATCTCTTTTTAACTACTTTGAGTTTGTAAAGTTTAGATATGGACTCTGGATTATTGGAAAAGAAAGAATTCCTGAAGCAAGCGGGAAGGAACATCTTATAAGGTTATTGAGGGAAATATCT
>QMOO01000100.1 GCA_003648245.1 Caldisericota bacterium | reverse complement strand
GGAAGTGAGGTTGTCTTTGATAAAGTCCTTCTTTTAAAGAAAGAGAACGAAGAAGTTGTTGGCACTCCCTATGTTGAGGGAGCAAAGGTTCTTGGTAAGGTTTTAAAACAGATGAAGGAGAGAAAGATTAAAGTATTTACATATCATGCAAAGACAACCCATAAGAGGATGCTGGGTCATAGACAGAGAAAGACTGTTGTAAAGATTGAAAAGATTGAATTAGGAGGTTAGTTATGGCTCATAAAAAGAGTGGTGGAAAGTCAAAAAACGGAAGAGATTCCAATCCAAAATATCTTGGTGTGAAGGTATTTGATGGACAAATTGTTAAACCAGGGTCAATAATCGTAAGACAGCGTGGTTCAAGAATAAAACCAGGAAAAAACACTGGCCTTGGTAACGATTATACAATCTTTTCAAAGATCTATGGAGTTGTAAAGTTCGAGACCTTTGGAAAGGGAAGAAAGAGGGTAAGTGTCATTCCAAAAGAAATTCAATAAAAAGTATTCCTTTGATTTAGCAGAAATTTTTGTCAAGGGTGGAAAAGGGGGGGACGGTATAATAGCCTTCAGAAGAGAAAAGTATGTTCCATACGGGGGTCCTTCAGGTGGTGATGGTGGCAAAGGGGGAGATGTCATACTAAAAGTTAATCCACAACTTGATACACTCACGAATTTTAGATTTAAGAACATATTTAAAGCAGAGAATGGAAGACATGGTGAGGGAAGCAATAAAACCGGTAAAGACGGAGAGGATCTGATTGTTGATGTTCCACCAGGAGTTCTTGTCTGGGATAAAGAGACAGGTGAGCTTCTTGGAGAACTTGTGGAACCGGGAGAGGAACTTGTTATTGCAAGAGGAGGCGAGGGTGGAAAAGGGAATGCTTCCTTTGCTACTCCTGAAAACAGAGCTCCCCGTATAAGAACTCTGGGAGAGGAGGGGGAAGAGAGAAGGCTTATACTTGAATTAAGAATTATAGCTGAAGGGGGACTTGTTGGATATCCCAATGTTGGGAAATCCACAATTCTATCCAAGATAAGCAATGCAAAACCCAAGATAGCATCGTATCCCTTCACAACTCTTACTCCTGTTATTGGTGAGGTAAGAATTGACGATAAGAAGTCATTAAGAATTGTTGATCTTCCCGGGCTTATAGATGGAGCACATGAGGGAAAGGGGCTCGGGCTCACATTTTTAAGGCATATTCAGAGGACTTATTTTTTGATATTTGTTCTCGATGTTTCAGAAACCTCACCCATGGATGCATTAACTCAGTATAAGAATCTTGTAAATGAGATTAAGGAGTTTAATCCTGAAATTCTTGAGAAGCAAAAGGTAATTGTTTTAAATAAAATCGACCTCCCTGTGAAAAATCTTGAAGAGGCAGAAAATTACTTTTATAAACAGGGATTTCCAGTTGTTAAAATGTCTGCTATCAGAGGCGAAGGAATCAGTGAACTCAAAAAAGAAATAGGAAAGATAAAATTACCAGAGAAGGAAAAGGTTGTAAGACCAAAGAGAAGGTATGTTTTAAGAGTGGACAAAGATAAAAGAAAGATTGAAGTTAAAAAGATTGGAGAGACATTTTATGTTTATGGAGAGGAGCTTGGAAGACTTATTAAAGGCGTAGATCTTTCATCTCCATTTGGTGTAGAGAGAGTGCAAAAGATATTTAAAAGGTTTGGTGTGGAGGAGGAACTGAGAAAACTTGGAGTGAAAGAAGGAGATCTTGTTATAATAGAAGGTATAAGGTTTAGATATCATGAGTAAGAAATCAATAGGAATAATTGGAGGTTCTTTCAATCCCATACACATAGGCCACCTTGTTGTTGCTGAGGAGGCAAGGGTGAGATTTTCGCTGGAGAGAGTGATCTTTGTACCTGTTGGTGTTCCAGGCTACAAAAAACCCACACACCTTATAGATCCAGAGAGAAGATTTGCCATGACGCTTCTTGCCACAGCTTCAAATCCACATTTTTTTGTTTCAAGGATCGAAATAGACCATTTTAAGAAGTCCTATACCTATGACACCATAAAGGAATTTAGAAAAATTTATCCAGAGGAGAGCTACAACATCTATTTTATTACCGGCGCCGATTCTGTTTTAAGCATCCTCACATGGAAGAAACCAAGAGAGCTTCTAACCATGTGCTGTTTTATTGCTGCAACAAGACCTGGATACAATCTTAAGAGACTCAAGGAAAAGTTAAAGAAAATTTGTAATAAGTGTGATGAGAGAGTCATAATCATGAGGGTTCCTGCTCTTTCCATCTCCTCCACAGAGATAAGGAATAGGATCAAGGAGGGTCTTCCAATAAAATACCTTGTTCCTGAAGAGGTGGAGGAGTATATCAAAAAACACAATTTATACAAGGAGGATGATCCGTGGGAGGAGAGAAAATTGATCCAATTTTAGAAAAAACTTTTAATGCAATTGTCGACAAGAAAGGGGAGGATATTGTATGTCTTGATGTAAGAAAAATAACTCCCCTTTTTGATTATGTATTTATTTGCTCTGCTGAAACTGACATTCAGGCAAGGGCAATAAGCGACGAAATTTACATAAAATTAAAAAAGAATGAAAAGACACTCCCTCTCTCTGTTGAGGGGTATGAGAAAGGTTCATGGATTGTTATGGATTATGGCGATTTTCTTGTTCATATATTTCTTCCAGAGAAGAGGGAATACTACAACCTTGAGGATCTCTGGATAGAGGCTAAAAGAGTAGAGTTTGGGAAGAAGTGAGAAAGTTTATTTTAATATCAATCCTCTTTATAATACTCTTCTCGTCTATTTCATGTAGTGTTAGTAGAACTTTAAAGGTTATCGTTCTTGATACAAAAGGAAATCCTGTTCAGGGAGCATGGGTAAGTATTCTGTCATATGAGGAAGGAGAAACAGGTAAAGATGGATGGGTAACTTTCAAACTTCAACCCAAAGAGTACATTGTTAAAGTAGAAAAACCTGGATTCTTTAGTGTAAAGAGAAAAATAGATCTTAAGATACAAAGAGAGGTTACTTTTAAGCTTCTAAGTTTCAAAGAAGGAATGTCAAAAATTGTGGAATCCATAAGCAGGGATTTACCAGAAAAAAGGAAATTTAAGACTGTTGTCTATGGTTCATTTCCTGCAGGGAGCATAAATTTTACTGCCAAGTTTTTTCTTGACGAAGGGAAAATAATTGTAGAAAGTGATGAGCTTAAGAGTGAAGTTTCTATTGAATTTAAAAATAACGAGTTTAGATACAATGGTAAGCCGTTTCCTTCTGAAGAAGAGCAGTATCTTCCTTATGTCATAAAACTTATAAACGATTCTGTATTGTTTATAAAAGATTATCCTTTAAGATTGACCCTTAAATATACCGGTTCCACCACATACTTTTCAAACATATCCTTTAAACAGGTAAAGAAGGATTTTAATTTTTTTGGTTTTTTTGTCATTGACAATGCCACTCTTAAAATAAGAAAAGAGTATATAGATTTTTACGCTGTGGATAGACTTGGAAGAAAGACCCATTATTCAATCTGGTTTTATTACGATAATGAATAAAACTCTAAAAAAGTTTATTAAAATTCAAAAGAATTTAAGGAAAAGAATAGTTCTCTCTGGAAATATAGGCAGGGTAAACACTGTTCTTGGTGTGGATGTTTCATATAAAAGAGATTTACAATACACAGTTGTAGTAAAGTATGATGCTTTAGAAAAAAAAGTTAAGGATGTTGTTGTAGAAAAAGAAAAGGTTACATTTCCATACATTCCAACTTTTCTTTCATTTAGAGAGGGTCCCTATGCGGTAAAGACGATAAAAAAACATTTTGATTTAAAAGAGATTGATGTGGTTCTTGTGGATGGGCAGGGAATAGCACATCCAAGAGAACTTGGTCTTGCCACATATATAGGAATTCTTATTGAAAAACCGACAATTGGCGTTGCAAAAAGCCATCTCTTCGGGAAATTTGTTGAACCTGAAGAGAAGAAGGGGAGCTTCACATATTTATTTAATAAGAGAGAGAAAATTGGAGTGGTGCTAAGAACAAAGGATAAAGTAAGACCTCTTTTCGTTTCTCCCGGGAATATGATAGACATAGAAAAATCTAAAGATATAGTGTTATCTCTCTGTATAAAGTATAGAATTCCAGAGCCAATAAGAATTGCTGATAAAATTTCAAAGAGAGTAAAGGAGGAGTTATGGGAAAGAAATTTGGTGTAATTGGAGGGAGTGGATTTTATGATTTACCCGGTGTGAAAGATAAGGAGAAAAAAGAGATAATAACCCCATTTGGAAGTGTTGAGGTTAGTATCGGAGAGATTGGTGATAGGGAAGTTATTTTTGTGCCAAGGCACGGAAAAACCCATACAATTCCACCTCACCTTATTCCCTACAGAGCAAACATCTGGGCTATGAAGGAAGTTGGTGTTGAAAGAATACTTGCGACATCTGCCTCAGGTTCTCTCAACAAGGATATGAAGCCAGGTGATTTTGTGATAATAGATCAATTTCTTGATTTTACACACGATAGAGACTTTACATTCTTTGATTCCGTGGGGAAGGTTGTTCATACAGATATGACAGATCCATACTGTTCGGAGATGAGAGAGGTTATAAAGAATGTTATAGAG
>QMOO01000099.1 GCA_003648245.1 Caldisericota bacterium | reverse complement strand
TATCTCGATATCCCTGTCTATCTGATAAGAATCAATACCCAATATCCTTGCTGGCATTATATCTCTTTCTATATCGTCGCCTATCATAATAACTTCTTCTGGTTCAACCTTTAGTTTTTTCATTATCTCCAAGTAGTACTCTTTGTGAGGTTTAGCAGAATGCATATTCTCCATGTGAGTTATCAGGTCAAAAAGAGTGGCTTCAAGATCTGCCCATTTTAATCTTTCCTCAATTGCTAAAAGAGGGAAGATAGCGTTGGTTGCTAAAACTATACCAACACCTGATTCTTTCAGTTTTAGGATGGTCTCCTTTGCATATGGTTTTGGTCTGCCAAGAAAGGAAAGTTTTGGAAATTCATGAGTATAAAAGTCAATGAAGGAGTTATATATTATTGACTTTTCTGTACCAGAAAGTTCTGAGAATTTAGATAGGAATTTTTCCATATTGGTTCTTTTGTCTATTTTATTAATCATAAAGTCGGTGGACTCAAACACGTATCTTTTTATATCTCCTTTAATTTTCTTTGAAAGAAAGGGTAGAAGCAGACCAAAATAATTATTTATGAACTTATCAAAACTCATATCAAGTAGAGTTCCATCTAGATCAAACAGTATAAATTTTTTCATATAAAATATTATAACACTTAAAGCTGTTTATGGAGAAGTATAAGTTGAAATAGGCTAAAAAAGTTGTAGAATAAACTTAAGATGGCAACTTATGTTCTTGAATTATTCAAAGGTTGGACTGTATGGAATGTTATAGCTAGTATTTTAGATATCCTTATTATTGCTTTTATTTTATATAAAATTTTATATGCCCTGCAAGCAACAAGAGTATGGCAGTTGATTCAGGGAACTATCGTATTCTTTATTCTTGTCTTTCTCGCCTCAAGAATATCTGCATGGCTTGGTTTCATTGCTGTGAATTGGGTCTTAAGAGGAATTTTATCCATAGTTAGTATGCTTCCCATAATACTTGCCGTTATATTTCAACCTGAGATCAGAAAATTTCTCGGAAGTCTTGGTAGAAGAAACATATTTGGTGAAAGTTTTGAATTTCTCTCGCATACAGAAGAAGATATAATAAAAGTGATTGATGAGATAGTAAAGGCTGTCAAATATCTCTCCTTGAATAAAATAGGAGCACTTATTGTAATAGAAAGGGAGGATAATTTAAATGATTACATTCAAACTGGTGTTCCTGTTGGTGCAAAGGTTACATCAGAACTCCTTTCTACCATATTTTATCCTAACTCCCCTTTGCATGATGGCGCTGTAATTATTAGAAAAAACAGGGTCACTGCTGCAAGATGCCTTTTACCACTTTCAGAAAACGAAAGAATAGAGAGAGAGCTCGGAACAAGGCATAGAGCTGGTTTAGGTATATCAGAGATAACTGACGCTGTTTCCATAATTGTATCTGAAGAAACGGGAATAATTTCTATTGCTTCTGAAGGAAAATTAACAAGGTATCTATCTGTACTCGAACTTAGAGGTATGCTTATACTAATGCTTAAAAAAGAAGAGAGAAGAAAGGGGAAGAAAGGTGCTTAAAAGAAAGATTACAATATTCCTTATATCTCTACTTCTTTCTTTTTCCTTCTGGCTCTATGTAACAGTAGAACAAGGTCCAGAAGCAGAAAGAATATTCAAGGTTAACCTTACTTATAGAAATCTTACATCAGGATTAACTTTTCTTGAGCCTCTGGGAAGTGTGGAGATAAAGATTAGAGGCTCCAGGCAGAGGTTGATAAATCTAAAAGAAAATAGCTTTGTTGCATATGTGGATCTCTCCGGGCTATCAGAGGGACCTCATAGTGTTGAGATTCTTGTCGAAGCACCTCCTTTTGTAAAAATTGTAGAAATCTTTCCCTCAAGAATCAGTGTTTTTCTTGATAAGGTTGTTAGAGTGGAAAGAAATATAAGAGTAGAATTTATTGGTTCTCCTAAAGAAGGATATGTAATAGAAGAGCCGGAAGTAAATCCTGATAAGATAACTATAGAGGGTCCTTCAAAGAAAATTGAAGCTATAAGAGATGTTTCTGTGGTAGTAGACATAGCCAATATCGATTCAGATGTTTCAGTTTCTTCTATTCCAAGAATAAAAGATGCTCTTGGGAATGAGATAGAAGGCATCTCCATTACTCCATCAATTGTATACATAACGATAAAAGTCAAATCAATTCTCTCATCCAAGGTGGTCCCCATAACACCAAACCTTGTGGGAAATACACCTTCAGATTATGGTATAAAATCAATAGTAGTTACACCGTCAGTAATTACTCTTCTTGGAAATATCAATAAACTCAAAAATATAAGTTTTATTGAAACAGAAGAAATAAATATAACAAACCTTACAAGCTCAAAAAATGTTGTAACAAAACTTCTTGTACCAGAAGGAGTGGAAATAAAGGGATCAAAAGATGTAACTGTGCAGATTGTGATTGAAAGAAAAATAAAGAAAGAGTTTAAAGTTGATGTTTCTCTAAAAGGAAAAAGTGAGCAATTTAATTACATTTTAGATAATAGTTCAATATCTGTAGAAGTGTTTGGCTTTGAAACTACAGTGAAATCCCTCAAAAAAGAGGATTTCACTGCTGAAATCAATGTGGAAGAAATAAAGACAGGGGAATATGAAGTAGAAGTGAGAGTAAAGTGTCTGAATAAAGATGTAAAAATAATAGGTGTCTATCCTGATAAGGTAAAATTAAAAGTAGAGGAGAAAGAGGGAGGGACACCATGACAAAAGAGGAAGCAAAAAAAAGAATTGAAGAATTAAGGAAGGAGATAGAATACCATAATTACCGTTATTATGTCCTTGATTCCCCTATTATCACCGATGAAGAATATGATAAGCTCTTTAAAGAGCTTATAGAACTGGAGGAGAAGTTTCCTGAATTCAAATCACCAAATTCACCTACTCAAAGGGTTGGTGCTCCACCTTTAAATGAATTTGAAACAGTAAAGCATGAAGTTCCTATGTTGTCATTGGATAATGCCTTTAACGGTGATGAGCTTATGGCATTTGAAAAGAAGATAAAGAGAATTCTTGGGACTAAGGAAGAAATAGAATATATAGTAGAGCCAAAATTTGATGGATTAAGTATATCTTTAATCTATAGAAATGGAGAGTTAGTTCGTGGTGCAACAAGAGGAAATGGCTTAGAGGGAGAAGATGTTACACCAAACATAAGAACTATTAAAACCATCCCACTGTTTATCGATAACCCCCCTGACCTCATTGAAGTAAGGGGGGAAGTCGTTATGTTTAAAAAGGATTTTGAAGAGTTAAATAGAGAAAGGAAAAAAGGGGGAGAATCTATCTTTGCAAATCCGAGAAACGCTGCAGCAGGTTCTGTTAGACAGTTAGATTCCTCTATTACCGCAAAAAGAAAATTACATTTTTTTGCATATGCTCTTGGTATATATAAAGGAGTTGAGTTCAAAACTCAAGAAGAAATACTTGACTACCTAAGAAAAAAAAGATTCAAGGTAAGTCCAGACTTCAGAAAAGTTAGAGGTATCAAAAAAGTTATAGAAACCTGCCTCTGGTTCCAAAACAGAAGAGATGACTATCCCTTTGATATGGATGGAGCAGTTGTAAAAGTTAACTCCCTTGAGCTGCAGAAAAAGCTTGGAGCAACCACCCATGCTCCAAGATGGGCAATTGCATATAAATTTCCTGCTGAAGAAAAAGAAACTGTAGTGAGAGATATAATAATTCAGGTTGGAAGAACTGGGAAGTTGACCCCCGTAGCTATATTTGACCCGGTTTTTGTCTCAGGATCCACAGTTTCTCGAGCTACTCTTCATAATGAAGATGAAATAAAAAAATTGGATGTAAGAATTGGAGATCATGTAATCATTAGAAAAGCTGGTTCTGTAATTCCTGAGGTTGTGAGGGTTGTAAAGGAAAAGAGAACAGGAAAAGAGACTCCTTTTAAGTTTCCTGAAAGATGTCCGGTTTGTGGAGCAAAAGTTGTAAGACTTCCAGGTGAAGCAGACTATAGGTGCACTAATGCATCCTGCCCAGCTCAAGTTAAGGGGAGAATACTGCATTTTGTAAGTAGAGATGCTATGGATATAGAAAATATAGGTGAATCCCTTGTAAATCAGCTCGTTGACAAAAATATTATCAAGGATATAGGGGATTTGTATTATCTAAAAGTTGATGATCTTCTTCCACTCGAAAGAATGGGTAAAATCCTTGCTGAGAAAATAATAAGAAACATACAGAATTCTAAAAATAGACCACTCCATAGGTTAATTTATGGATTGGGAATCTTTCATGTTGGGAAACATGTAGCAGAAATTTTAACTCAAAAATTTAAAACAATGGATGAATTCTTGAAGGCAAAAATTGAAGATTACATGGAAATTGAAGGAATTGGACCGAAAACTGCAAAGAGTTTATATATTTTCTTTCATGAGCCCCACAATATTGAATTAATTAACAAGTTAAAGAAAGCAGGGGTGAGGATGAGTGAGGAAAGAAAAGAAGGAACACTTAAAAATTTAGTATTTGTTTTTACAGGGGCTTTAAAAAGTATGTCAAGACATGAGGCAGAGGAATTGGTTAAAAACGAGGGAGGCAGTGTATCTAATTCAGTATCTAAAAAGGTTAATTA
>QMOO01000098.1 GCA_003648245.1 Caldisericota bacterium | reverse complement strand
GATAAGCAGTATCCACTAAGGATGGAACTGTAGCAGGAGAGAATGTTGGGATTATCCCATTTGGCAGAGGACCACTTGCGCTTTCAAGGGATAGGCTCACATCTCCTTTGAATATCTCATCTCTTTCAATTTTAACTGTAAAGAAACTTGTACCTCCCTGTGTTATGGTTCTTGATGTTGGTGGGACAATCTCAATTTTAAAGTCTCCTGTGGGCATTATTACCACAGTGAGAAGTATGTTTACCTCTGATCTTTTTCCTCCTCCTGAGCCTGCAACTGTGAGTGAGTATGGACCGGGCGGAGTGTTTTCTCCCACATTGATGGTTAAAACAGAAGAGACAGTAGGAGTGATTGCTTCAGGAGAAAAGGAGAAAGTAGTGTTAGGTGGAGGATTAACCAGTGTTAAGTTTACAGGAACATTGAATCCCCCTTGAGCTGTCATGGTTATGATAAATGTAGCACTTTCACCCTGATATGCACTTCTCTGAGGAGGTTGAGCTGACAGGGTGAATGAACCCTGAACCTGTGGTCTCACATCAAGAGTTACAGTTTTTGTTGCAACAAGGTTTCCGCTCCTTCCCTCAATCTCAAGGAAGTAAACATTTGGAACAATCTGAGGAAGTGCTGTTACTGTTAAGGTTGCTGTATCTCCTTCTGACTCAAGAGTTTGAGGTGAAAATGAATATGTTAGGTTGTTTGGTGGATTCTTAAGGGAAAGAGTGACTTCTCCTGCAAAGGTTCCATATGGAGTAAATGAAATTGTGAACGTAGTACTATCCCCTGCATATATAACTCTTCCCTCTGGTTCAACATTTAGATAGAAATTGGCTGTGGGGAAGAAGGCATACAGATAGTGATCAGATGAAGCTATAAATAGTCCCCCCTGGGCTATTGCAGGGGAGGAATATACCTCTCCATCTGTTGCATATTCCCATATTTTTTCACCTGTGTTTTTATTTAATGCATAGATTTTCTTATCACGGGACGCAAAGTAGACAAAATCACCAGATATGGCAGCAGAACCATCAATTGGTCCTTCAGCGTCAAACTGCCACAACTTTTGCCCAGTTGTCTTGTTTATGGCATAGAAGTGTCCTTCCCTATCACCAACGTATATTGCTGTATCATCAACGGCAGGAGTAGATACAAAATTTCCTCTCTCTGAAAATTCCCATACAGGAGAGAGTGTGGCAGATAATGCGATAATCTTACCTTTTACATCTGGAAGATTGGATAGAGAGGTAACAAAGAGATAATTTCCATCTGTGGATATAGATGATTCGTTTCCCATAGATGTTATTCCAGGTATCTGATAGGTAAAAAGAATATTTCCATCGTAAAGATTTATTGCATATATAAGTCCACTGAATGTGGATACATAAACTGTTCCGCCAATTACAGTAGGGGATGAGTACTCGTGGTATGCCACTTCTCTCTTCCAGAATTCATTTCCATTTGTTGCATCCACTGCATAAACATAACTTGGGTTTCCAACAGTTCCAAAAATAATATACCCATTTACATAGATTGGGGAGGACAAAGCCTGTCCAAGAGGTGAGAATTCCCAGATTTTACTTCCAGTGTTTGCATCAAGGCAGTAAACTTTGGTAGGTCTGTTTGGATCTCCACCAGAGGCAAAATATATCCTTCCGCCGTTGTATAATGGTGCTCCAAGGACATAGTTCTCTGTGGTGAAGTCCCATATCTTTGTGCCATCCTCAGCACTGAAAGCATACAATCTTCCAGAGTAATCCCCAACAAATACTTTACCTTCTGCGACAACAGGCGAGGATTTAGAGTTCTGAATTAATGGAGCTTTCCAGGAATAGGCATTCAGAGGAAGAGTATGTGGATCCAGAACTTCATCAGCCAGACCAGTATGTTGTATGTCATGCATAAACATGGGCCAGCTTGTATTTTCTGCTTTTACCCTTGTTGAGAGTAATGTGAATCCTCCAAAAACAAGGGAAATTAATACAGCAAAGATTAAAATTTTATTTCTCATGAGATTCCTCCTTTTCAAATTAATCCCCTGGATAGGTTATAGTTATTATCTGTAATTCTGGATCCCATTCCACTTTAGCACCAAAAGCTTCTGACACAAATCTTAATGGAACAACAGTTCTTCCTCCTCCAATTTCTGGAATTTCAATAACCTTTGGTGGTACATCCAGATAGTATCTTTCTCCATTGATAAGTGCTTCCTTTCTTCCAATCCATAAAACCACTACTTTGTCTCCAAGGGTTATTGTTATTCTCTCCTCAACAGGATCCCATCCTACCTCTGCACCAAAGGTTTCTGCAACAAATCTCAGAGGGACAAGTGTTCTTCCGTTTTCTATAAATGGAGCAAGGTCAAGCATTACAGTTTCGTCATTTACCACAGCCATCAGATTGCCAATCTGAAGCCTTATTATCGTTCTTGGTTTATATGTTACATGAATCTTTTTTACAGTTTCATTTCCTGCTTTATCGATGGCTTTGATGGTTAGAAGGTTGTCTCCTTCATTCAGGGAGTAGGAAGCAGTAAAGTTTCCCTGAGAGTCAGAATTTACTATTATGCCGTTTACATCTACCTTGATGTTTGGTTCAGTTTTTCCTGTTACATCTATAAGCTTATCTTTAGCTAAAGTTCCGTCTTGAGGCGAAGTTACCTCAAGCTCTGGAGGAGTTATGTCAACTATAAAGGTGTATGTTAAAACCTCTGATTCGTTGCCCGCTTCATCTTTTGCCTTCACAGAGAAAGTGTGGTTTCCCTCTTTAAGATTTGGTGTAACATAGCTTGTAGTGTGTTTCCATTCACTCCAATCCTCCTCGTCAAGCTTATAGGAGTAAAGCAGGTTTTCTGGAAGAGTTTTATCATCACTGCCTTCCCATTCAAACTGAATACTTAATGTTTTATTTGTCTCTGGAGGAGGTGTCGTTGTAAATTTTACTGTGGGAGGATTTTTATCCTGTGGTATTACAGTGACTCTTAACGTTGTAGCTTGAGTGTCTATATTCATCTGTCTCATCTTTGAATCAAAAAGGGTAATGTTTTGGAGTTTAACATCGTATACACCTGTGTTTCCTCCCACAAAGTTTACCTTAAGAAGAAGTCCTGAACCTGATACACCCTCAACCTGTCCTATCCTTGATATTCCCACGATTATTCTATTCTCATTCTTTTTAACTCTGGAGAGCACAACAATACTTCTCTTGTCTCTCTCAAGGAAATTTTTCTCTTTATCTGTTGACTTTTCTATACCAGATTGCTTAACTGAAAGTTCGTTTAATGGCATGGATATATCAAAAGCAACTCCATACAGATCAGTTACATCTGAAACTCTGATCTCAAAACTCGCGTTGGTTCCAGAAACTACCGTCATGGTATCTGGTTCAATGTAGATTCTTGGATTCCCGCTTCTCCATGCCACGCCAAGTGGCAACAGAGAAAACAAGATTAATAAAGTTAAGATTTTTTTCATCCACTTTCCTCCTTCTTCAATTTAGAAGAAAAACACTTCTTTTTGTTTCCAATCTAAGTTTAACATAAAAATTATTTCTAAAATCACAAAAAGTTTATCCAAGTACTACACTGTTTGACTATGAATATGTTATAATTTATACTTAATTTGATGGAAGGAAAGGTAAAGTGGTTTGATCCTCAGAAGGGCTATGGATTTATAGAATTTGAAGGTAAAGATATTTTTGTTCATTATAAAGATATTGTTGGTGAAGGTTTTAGAGCTCTTAAGACTGGAGAAATTGTGGAATTTGACATGGAAGAGACAGAAAAGGGTTTTAGAGCGAAAAACGTTAGAAAAAAGGAGGTTTGAGATGAAGTTAGTAGTTCAGGGAAAGAATTTTCAAGTTACAGATGATGTTTTGAAATATGCTGAGAAGAGACTTTCTACAGTAGAAAAATTCTTTGATAATATACAGGAACTCAACACAATTATTTCTAAGGAGAGAGGTAATATTAAAGTTGAAGTTACTCTCTCTGCCTCTGGAACAGTTATAAGAGGAGAATCAAGAACACCAGATGTTTTTTCTTCTATAGATGATGTTGTAGATAAATTGAAGAGACAGATAAAGAAATATAAAGAGAGGTTTATAGAGAGAAGAAGAGTGGCTGCAAAAGAGGAGAAAAAGTTTGAGAGATCTACAGAAGAAATAGAAGAGGAAGAACCAAGAATAGTGAAGGTTAAGAGATTTATCTTAAAACCCATGGATGAGGAAGAAGCAATAATGCAGATGGAACTGCTGGGACACAACTTTTTTGTCTTTCTCAATTCAAGAACAGATAAATTCAATGTTATATATAAAAGAACAGACGGAAATTATGGTTTAATAGAGCCTGAGGAATGAGTAGAGTAAGTAAATTTATATTCTTTACCCTTATATTTCTTATAATTCTTACACTTTCTTATGCTGTAAATAGGCATTTTATTAGTGGAGAAGAGAAACCCTTTTATGTAGAACTTAAAATTGCCGTACCCAACATTTATCCTGAAGTTGCAAGCAGTATAAAAGAGGGTGATTATATAATAGATACACAGGGAAATAGAGTTTTTAGAATAGAATCTGTTTTTATAAAACCTGCAGAGCATCCAGTTGAAACATGCGATGGTCATATTGTTAAAGCGGAGCATCCTATATATAAG
>QMOO01000097.1 GCA_003648245.1 Caldisericota bacterium | reverse complement strand
ATATTGTTGACAAAAAAACTTTTTTATATATAATTAAGATGTAATGAGAATTGAAGACATTGTGAAGCTTCTAAATTTGAGAATTCTAAATAAAGGAAAAAGTTTCAAAGTAAACGCAGGGTTTACATGCGATCTCCTCTCAGTAGTTATGGCAAACGCATCAAAGAATTCCATATGGATAACAGTACAAAGACATCTCAACACTGTTGCGGTAGCCACACTAAGAGAAGTTGGCGCTATAGTTATTTCTCATGGCTTTATTCCTGACGACGAAGTAATTGATAGGGCAAAAAAGGAAAAGATATGGATATTAACAACAGAGGAACCTTCTTTCGAAATTTCAGGGAAGTTATACAGATTATTGAGAAATGAAATTAATAGCTGATCTACATATACACTCTGTTTTATCTCCATGCGGAGACTTTAGAATGACCCCGTGTAATATTGTAAGGAGGGTTAAAGAAGTTGGGTTAAACCTCTTCTCAATAACAGATCACAATAGTATTGGAAATCTACTCTCTTTTAAAAAAGTAGCAGAAAGGGAAAATCTAAAGTTTATATTTGGAATGGAGGTTCAGACTGAAGAAGAAGTTCATGTTTTAACTTACTTTGATTCATATGAATCAATTAGAAGGGTCTGGGACATTATTTATAAAAAACTTCCAGCTGTAAACAATAATCCAGACTACTTTGGAGAACAGATTCTTGTCAACGAAAATGATGAAATTGTGGGCTTCGAGGAAAAACTTCTACTAAATTCTGTAAGAATCTCTGTTGAAGAATTGGCTAAGCTTGTGAAAGAAAATAGAGGAATTGCCATTCCAGCACATATCAACTCCTTTGCCTTTAGTATACTAACTCAACTTGGCTTTATTCCAGATCACAATCTATTTTCCTTATTGGAGATTTCAAACAAAAAAGATGCAAAAAAACTCAAGGAAAAATTTAACTTTCTTAAAAACTTTAACTTTGTATCTTTTTCAGATGCTCATTACCTTAAAGATATAGGAAGAAGCATAACAATTTTTTATCTTGAGGAAAATGATGATCTAATCTTTGCCTTTAATAAGGGCAAAGTAAAGATAGGGAGGCTGCAAGATGATGAATGAGCTTTCTCTTCACATTATTGATCTTGTTCAGAATTCAGTAAGAGCAAAAGCAAAATTTGTAGAGATAATACTGGTTGATGACAAGGAGAGAGATGAAATTCTATTGGTAGTAAAGGATGACGGAAAGGGTATAAGAAATGACGAAATTGAAAAAGTTGTGGATCCGTTCTATACTACAAATAGGGAGAAAAGAGTCGGTCTTGGGATTTCCCTCTTATATCAAACATCTCTTCATTGTGATGGTGATTTCAAAATTGTCAGTACAGAAAATAAAGGTACTATAGTCTTTGCAAAGTTCAAAAGATCCCACATTGACCTTCCACCTATTGGAAATATTGAAGACACTTTGCTTTCATTATTGACGCTTACGGACTTCATAGATTTCAAATTCGTCTACAGGAAAAATAAAAAAAATTTCATATTTGATACAAGAAAAGTAAAAAAATTTATTGAGGGGGTACCAGTCACACACCCTGAAGTTATAGGGGTTCTTAAAAAATACATAAGAGATAGGCTAAGATCGGTGGAAAACAAAACAAAAGGAGGTAATTTTTATGTTAAGAGTAAAAGACCTGAAAATTCCTGATAATCCAGAGTACAGAAAGCTTAAGAAGTATATTGATGAAAACAAGGGCAAAAAGGGTTCAATTCTCCAGATACTTCTCGAAGCACAAAGAATCTTTGGTTATCTTCCAGAGGAAGTACAGTACTTTATCGCCAGGGAAACAGACATTCCGTCGTCTGATATTTACGGAATAATAACTTTCTATAATTTCTTTAGAACTGAGCCTATAGGGAAATACCTTATAAATATATGTCGTGGCACAGCCTGCCATGTTAAAGGTTCAGAGGACATACTTGAAGCCTTATCAAAACATCTCAATGTAAAGATTGGTGGAACCACAAAGGATAGACTCTTTACACTTTCAACAGCAAGATGTTTCGGCGCCTGTGGCCTTGCACCCGTAATGATGATAAATGATGAGGTCTATGGGAGATTAAATCCAACAAAGGCTATTGAAATCATAAAGGAAATAAAGAAAAGGGAGGTGTAAGTTGAAGGTAGATGAGCTGAGAAAATTAAGAGAAAGTTTGAAAAAGAAGATAGGACTTAGAAACAATACTGCAAGAATAAGAATCATAGTAGGAATGGCAACAAGTGGAATCGCTTCTGGAGCAAGAGAGACTTTAAAAGTAATATTAGAGGAAATAGAAAATAGAAACCTGACAGATGTCTTAGTGACACAAAGCGGAGAAAAAGGACTTCATCCTGAAGAACCAGTGGTGGTAGTCGAGGATATGAAGGAAAAAATAAGAACAATCTATGGAGGAGTAACACCTGAAGTTGCAAGAATGATAATTGTTGAACATATTGTGTATGGAAAACCTGTAAAAAGATATATGGTTCAAAGAGAAAAAATGGGGGAAAGTTAAGATGGCAAAAAGAATAGATGTTCTTATATGTGGTGGTACAGGTTGTGGCTCATCGGGAAGCGACAAAGTCGCCGAAAGAATGTTTAAGGAGTTAAAGAAGAGAAATCTCTTGGATGAAGTAAACATAATAAGAACAGGATGCAGAGGGATGTGTGAGTTCGGTCCTGTAATGAAGATATATCCTGATGATATTCTCTATGCTCAGGTGGAAGAAAAGGATGTGCCAGAGATTATAGAGGAGCACATAATAAAAGGAAGACCTGTAAAGAGACTTCTATGGCATGGCATAGAAACACCTGCAGAGGAAAAGAAGCATCCATTCTTCTCAAAGCAGTTAAGGATTGTTCTTTCCAACTGTGGTGAGATTGATCCAGAGAACATTGAAGAATACATTGCTGTTGGAGGATATGAAGCTTTAAGTAAAGTCCTCACAGAGATGACTCCTGAAGAGGTAATAGATGTGGTACTCAAATCTGGATTGAGAGGTAGAGGTGGAGCAGGATTTCCTACAGGACTTAAATGGAAGTTTGGTAGAGAGGCAAAAGGCGATGAAAAATACGTAATATGCAATGGTGACGAAGGCGATCCTGGGGCATTTATGGACAGATCAGTGTTTGAAGGAGATCCCCATGCTGTAATAGAAGGAATGATAATAGCAGGTTACGCT
This sequence comes from Caldisericota bacterium, assembly GCA_003648245.1. The sequence continues at coordinate 1,484 of QMOO01000097.1, read as the reverse complement.
ATAGGTGCTCATAAGGGATACATTTACATAAGAGCTGAGTATCCCCTCGCTGTTAAGAGAATTCAGATAGCAATAAATCAAGCAAGAGAGTACGGGTTGCTTGGAAAAAACATTCTCGAGACTGGTTTCAATTTTGATATAGAGGTTAGACAGGGAGCAGGTGCATTCGTATGCGGAGAGGAAACTGCACTCATTGCTTCCATTGAAGGAAAGCGAGGACAACCAAAACCGAAACCTCCATTTCCTGCTCAAAATGGTTTATGGGGCAAACCAACAATAATAAACAACGTAGAAACTCTTGCAAATATAAGACATATAATTCTTAAAGGCCCTGAATGGTTCACCTCCATTGGAACAGAAAAAAGCAAAGGAACAAAAGTTTTTGCTCTTACAGGAAAACTCAACAATACAGGACTTGTAGAGGTTCCCATGGGAATAACGCTTGGAGAGATAATATATGATATTGGAGGAGGGATACCAAAGAATAAGAAATTTAAGGCAGTACAAATTGGTGGTCCTTCGGGTGGATGTATTCCAAAGGAACATCTAAACACCCCTGTTGATTATGAATCTCTGACGAGTCTTGGTGCAATAATGGGTTCTGGTGGACTTATTGTTCTTGACGAAGACACCTGTATGGTTAATATGGCAAAGTTTTTCCTTGAATTTACAGTGGATGAATCATGCGGTCAGTGTCCACCCTGTAGAATTGGGCTAAAACAGATGTTGAAAATTCTTGATAGAATTACAAAAGGAGAGGGCAAACTTGAGGATATTGAGGAGCTTGAAAGGCTTGGAAATATAATAAAAGAGGCTTCTCTATGTGGACTTGGTCAAACAGCACCGAATCCTGTACTTTCAACCTTAAAATACTTTAGAGATGAATACATAGAACATATTATTGATAAAAAATGTAGAGCAGGAGTCTGCGCTTCCCTGTTCTATGCACCATGCGAAAATGCCTGTCCAGCCAATGTGGATGTTCCAAGGTATGTCTCTTTGATGGCTGAGGGCAAATTGGAAGAAGCCTTCAAAATACACATGGAGAGGAATCCATTCCCAAGCATATGTGGTAGGGTATGTCCAGCCTTTTGTGAAGCAAAGTGCGAGAGAGGAAAACTTGACGAACCTGTAGCTATTAGAGAAATAAAGAGAGTATTTGCAGACTGGGCTAAAGAAAAAGGTATCGGATTTGCACCTCCAGAGAATCCAAAGAAAGAGAGAGTAGCAATTGTTGGTGCTGGACCTGCAGGTCTCTCCTGCGCATTTTACCTTACAAGACTTGGATACAAACCGGTTGTATTTGAAGCTCTTCCAGTGGCTGGCGGAATGATGCGAATTGGAATACCTGACTACAGACTTCCAAAAGATATTGTTGAGAGTGAAATAAAAAGAATTGAAAAGGCAGGAGTAGAGATAAAATTGAACTCACCTATAAAAAGTATAAGGGAACTTAAGGAAAGAGGATTTGATGCTATATTTAT
>QMOO01000096.1 GCA_003648245.1 Caldisericota bacterium | reverse complement strand
TAGAAGGCTTTAATTTATGTCCAGTTTACAGACTGAACACAGAAGAGTTTGATTTGAACAATCTATTTTCAAATCTCTCAAAGGTTATAGATGATATTGAGAAATTTTTCTGGGAAGGAAGAAGAAGATGACAAGAGAAGAGGAATTAAGAAAACTAAGTGAGTTTGAAAAAGAAGCTTTTATGTCAGTTCTCCCCCCACATGTAAGGAGAGAACTGGAAAAATTGAATAGATGGGAAAGCCTCATTGAGGTAGTACTTGATCTTGGAAGGAGACCTGAAGCAAGATTCTCTGATTCTTTTCAGTATCTATCTGATCAACCTGTGTCCCGTGAAGATATAGAGTATGTAAGGAGTAGAGTTGGCGAGTTTGACAGAGATAATAGAGCAGGGATTGAAAGAACTCTTCACAGAATCTCCTGTATAAGAAACAGAAGAGGGGCTATAGTTGGTCTAACTTTAAGGGTTGGAAGGGCAATATATGGAACTATAGATATTGTAAGGGACCTCTTTGAGACAGGAAAAAGCGTTTTACTCCTGGGACGCCCTGGAGTTGGAAAGACAACCCTTTTAAGAGAGGCTGCAAGGGTTTTAAGTGACGAATTAAAGAAGAGGGTGGTTGTTGTGGATACCTCCAATGAAATTGGCGGGGATGGAGATATACCCCATCCTGCCATAGGTTCAGCAAGAAGAATGCAGGTTCCATTTGGAAGAACTCAAGCTGATGTGATGATAGAAGCTGTTGAGAACCATATGCCTGAGGTGATAATAATTGATGAGATTGGAAGAAAAGATGAAGCTGAGGCATGTAGAACCATTGCAGAGAGAGGAGTGCAACTCATTGCCACTGCCCATGGAAATACCCTTGATAATTTACTTATAAACCCTGTTCTCTCCGACCTTCTCGGAGGAATTACAACAGTTATACTTGGTGATGAGGAGGCTCAGAGAAGAGGAACGCAGAAAACTGTGCTTGAAAGGTCTTCACCCCCTTCTTTTGATATCTTGGTAGAAATAAGAGACAGAGACACCCTTGCAGTTTACTATGATGTTGCTGAGGTTGTAGATAAGTATTTACGTGGCTATCCTTTAAATCCTGAGATAAGAAGGAGAAAAGAAGGAGGGAAGATTGAAATAAAATCTGAAAGAGAGATAGAAAAACTTCCCAAATACAAGCCTTTGAAGATTTTCACATACGGTGTCTCAAGAGATTATCTTGAGCAGGGTTTAAGGTCTGTGGGGCTGGATTGGGAGTTTGTTAACGATCTTGATGAAGCTGAGGCACTGATAATATCAAAAACTCAGGAGAGGAGAAATCCAGGGCTTGTAAGGGAGGCGCAGAAGAGGGGAATAGAAGTTTTAAGGGTTAAATCTAATACAAAGAAGCAGATTAGAAAACTATGCATTGATTTAAGGAACACTTTTCTGGATAGAAAGAGGGACTATATAAAGGAGATAGAGGAGGGGGTAAGAGAGGTTCTTGCCACAGGAAAACCTTATCCCCTTTATCCTGCTCCGGCAGAAATAAGAAAAATACAGCATAGAATTATAAGAGAGTTTGGTTTAAGATCTGAAAGTCAAGGAGAGGAGCCATTCAGATGCGTGATAATATTTCCAAAATAGGTGGATACTTTATAACCTTTGAAGGTATCGATGGATGTGGTAAATCCACTCAGGCGAAATTGCTGAAGAAAAATCTGGAAGGACTGGGTTTTGGTGTCTTCTGGACAAAGGAGCCTGGTGGAACGGATATAGGGGAGAAAATAAGAGATATACTGCTAAAGTATGATGGTGATATAGATTCTCTGACTGAATTTCTTCTCTTTGCATCAGATAGAAATGCTCATATTAAAAGAATTATAGAGGAGATAGGGAAGGGTAAAATTGTTATTTCAGAGAGATTTAAAGACTCATCAGTTGCATATCAGGGATATGGGGGAGGAGTTTCCATATCATTTATAGAGAAAGTACACAGAGAGATAACTCTTCTTGATCCAGATATAACATTCTTATTGGATATTTCTCCAAGAGAGTCCCTGAAGAGAGTTAAAAATATGGATAGAATTGAAAAGAGAGGGACCAATTTTCTCGAGAGAGTAAGAAATGGATATCTAATACTTTCAAAAATGTATCCAGAAAGAATCTACGTGATTGACGGAAGTAGATCAAAGGAGGAAATTGGAGAAGAAATTTTTTCCATAGTCAAAAGGAGAGTTCTTTCCAACAAAAACAAATAGATGAAGAAGTTTATAGTCCTGTTTATGGTGTTCTTATTTTTTGTCTTCAATATAAATCCCATAGATTTTCCTCTTGGAAAAGTTAGAGATTCAGATTGGATTAAGTATGCAAGGATTGCCACACCATACGATTTACATTTAAATACTTTCTGGGAAGAGAACATAAGAAAAGCAGTAGAATCGGGAGCAAATGTCATGCTTGATTGGTGTGGCGTATCTGATGGATATAGAGGGCTTCTAAATTATAAAGAGGAAATTAAAGAATTAGAGAGGAGAGTCTCTTTTATAAAAACAAACTATCCATCCATTAAATATGTTATATACATGGGCCCTCTTGAAATTCAAACCTACAATGCCGATATGAATCTTGATGGCAAACCAGATGCGGGAGTTCACACAGTTTTTACAGACCATCCAGATTGGATTCAGGTGGGTTTTTCCGGTAAAAAGGCTGTATTTTATGGAGTGGATAGTTCTCTACCCTTTTGGGTTCAGAAGACAAGTGAAGATGCGTGGATATGCCCAAATAATCAAGAGTACAGAGGTTTGTTGAAGGATATTTTTATACTACTTGCCCAATCTGGAATAGATGGAATCTGGCTTGATGTTCCATTCTTAAGAAGTGACTTTGGAGAAAATTTCAAAAATGAATGGGCATGTACCTGTGAAGTCTGCAAAAGAAAGTTTGAAAGAGAAGAGAAAATAGCTTTTCCAGATAAGGTGGATTGGGATGACAAAAACTTTAAAAGATATATTCAATTTAGATACAAAGAGACAGAAGAGTTCATAGAATTTGTGAATGATACAATTAAGAGAGTCAATCCTGATATAAAACTGATAGTTGAGACTCCAGCAGCTTTCACTCTCTTTTCCACAAAGTGTGCTTCAAATCCTCTAAATTATAAAAGTATATCTGATTTAACTGTCCATGAACTTGGAGGCCCGGTAAGAAAATCTCAAATCTTTTCTCAACTTTACTTTCTATCTTATATGGATTTCTTCTCTGCCACAGATAAAGGCCCTACATGGATACTTTCCTATGTTTTTAAAAAGCACAAAGGGTTTAAGGAGCTTTATAAGTTACACGGGGCAGAGATTGTACTCTTTGAAATGAATCCCTTAACTTCCGGTGACGAAACCATGTCTTCTGTTGTAGATGAAAATTTTAGGAAAGTTTTGTTTAGTTGGATGGAGAAATATAAAAAGGATATATTTGGCTTTAATAAAATTTACTCAAAGGTATGCGTTGTTTTTTCAAGGAAAACTCTTGATTTTATAGATAGAGGAGAATACTTATCAGAATATGCCTATCATGATATGTTTCCAGGGATGCTTATGTTGCTTAATTATCTTGGAATTCCCCACGTTGTTGTAGGAGAAGATGAAATGGAGGATGTTAATAAATACGATGTAGCAATTTTTCCATCCTTTCTTTGTGTTTCAGAGAAAGAAAGAGAGGTAATAGAGAATTATATAAGAAATGGGGGAAAGGCTATTTTTACAGGATACTCATCGTTATTTGATGAGTATGGAAATAAACTCAATGATTTCAGATTAAAAGATCTTTTTGGAGTAAGCTTTGTAAGGGTTGGTGACAGAATTTATAGAAACAAATATGGGGATGGAGAGGTAATTTATATTCCCTGGACACCAGAGGGAGATTTTATTTACACGGTATCGCCATGGTACCCTGACCTCAAGGTGGATTTGAAAAAAGTTCAAAGGATAGGTGAAGATTTTTTAGAGGATACGAGTATCCGTAAATTAACAGATTTTATAACTGTGGAATCTAATGGAATTGTTATTCCTACCATATTTAAGAGAGGCTCAGTGTATTCACTAAGACTTTTAAATTTTACTGGAATATCTCAAGAAAATAGTGTTCCGAGAAGGATTAATGTTAGGATAAAGTTTAAATTGGAGGAAGGGGTGAAGGTAAAGAAGGTAATTTTTCTTCCATACCTTGGTGATAAAGAGGAATTTTCTTTTAAAACCCTGGATGGTTTTTTGATAATAGAAGCACCACTCTCATACATGAATATTTTTACCATTTGCACTTTTAAATAAACTTTATGAAACAAAATTCTTAAATTTTTGTATTTTTATGTGGAGGTGATCTTTATGAAGCTGAAATATGGAGTAATCTTTTCTCTTATGTTGGTTCTTATCCTTTCTTCATGTATTCCTCAGGGTAAGGAAAATCTTACAGGCGGGGAGAAGACCCGCTATTACGATGAAATTTTTAGTAAAGTTTCTGTTGAGAAAGATATTGTCTATGGAGAAAGTGTAGATTACACAGGTAAGAAGATAGAGCTTAAACTTGATGTTTATAAACCAGAGGGGGACACAGAGGATAAGAGACCGCTTATTATATGGATTCATGGGGGTGGGTTTGTAACAGGTGATAAGACAAATAGAGGTATTGTTTCCCTTTGTGAGTATTTTGCAAAGAGGGGTTATGTTACTGCCTCTATTAACTATAGATTGAGAAAAAAACCTATAAGT
>QMOO01000095.1 GCA_003648245.1 Caldisericota bacterium | reverse complement strand
GTTTCCATTGGTTTTTTTCAACCTGTAGAAGAGATAAACCTGGAGTATCTCAAAGAAAAAAATATCCCCTTTGTAAGAAGACCCACTGGCGGAAAGGGAGTTTACCATGCAAATGAAATAACATACTCCATCGTGATACCCTCATCTCATGAAATCTATAAATTAAGCACTGTAGAATCCTTTAAAGTCATCTCAAGAATATTCTTAAATTTTTTAACGAGACTGGGACTTAAACCTCAGATTACAAAAAAGAGTGGAGGAAAACATGGTTTTTGTTTTTCCTCCTCCAACTACTACGAAATATCTATCTATGGAAAAAAGATTGTTGGTTCTGCCCAGAGGAGAAGGAAAGAGGGGATTCTTCAACATGGTTCAATTCCCATAACCCTTGAGGTGGAGGAGATAAAAAGAATTTTTTATTTAAAGGATATCTCTTTCTTTACGTCTCTTGATAGGTACCTACCCCATGTAAAACTTCAATGGCTTCTTGACATTCTTGCCAGTGAGGTAAAGGAACTATTTGGAAAAGACGGAGCTACCTATTTAAAAGAGCCTGAAGAAGGTATTATTGACCTTGTAGATAAGCTTGAGAAGGAAAAGTACAGCACCCATTCATGGAATTACAGAATATAGAAAAAGAGTTTAAATAACATTCGTTTAAATGGTTACAAATTGAGCATAAAACCACATATTAAAAGTTTTTCCTGCACATGAAAACTCTTGACAATTGGACCAAAAGATATAAAATAGAAATTGGTTAAAACTTTCAGTAAGGTAGGTGAAAGATTGCTCAAATGTAGTCTTTGTTTAACAAAAGAGTTGGTTCAAATACGCGGGTTAAAAAACCTACCTTCACATAACACCTCATTTTTTGAAATCCACAAAATTTTTTTTAATAAAAAAATAAAAGGAGGTGCATAAGTGGTAGACATTGAAAAGGCCAATCAGGAGGCTTTAAAACGTGTTCTTGATGCACAACCAGTCTGGGTAGATATCCAAAAAGCTATCGATGTTATTCCTGGAATGAAAAAGAATATGCTTTTACACGCAGGACCACCTGTTACCTGGGAAAGAATGAGCGGACCACAGAAGGGTGCAGTTATGGGAGCTCTTGTGTATGAAGGTCTTGCTAAAACCCCAGAAGAGGCAGCAGAGCTTGCTGCATCTGGTGAAATCATATTTGAACCCAACCATCATCATCGTGCAGTTGGGCCAATGGCTGGTATTATTTCTCCATCCATGCCTGTTGCTGTTATTAAGAATGAAACTTTTGGAAACGAAGCTTACTGTAATTTAAATGAGGGAATTGGTAAAGTGCTTAGAATGGGTGCCTACTCTCCTGATGTTATTGAAAGACTTAAATGGATGGAAGAAGTAGAACTTCCAGTTCTTCAGAAGGCAATAAGAAAAGCTGGAAAGATTGAGATGAAACCAATTATGGCAGAGGCTCTTACAATGGGCGATGAACTTCACAATAGAAGTAGGGCTGCATCATATCTTCTCTTTGCAAAGATCACTCCATATCTTCTCCAGACAATGGATGATATTAAAAAGACCAACGATGTAATTGATTTTATGTTTGCGAATATCCACACATTCCTTCCATTTGTAATGGCAAGCTGTAAGGCAAGTCTTGACCCTGCAAGGAACATTGAGGGAAGCTCAATGGTCGTTGTTATGGCAAGGAATGGAACAGATTGGGGCATTCAGGTATCAGGACTTGGAGATGAGTGGTTTACAGCACCATCACCTATTCCAGATGTACTTTTATTCCCTGGATTTAAGAAAGAGGATGTCGGTGGAGACATCGGTGATAGTGCAATTATGGAAACAAATGGACTTGGAGGAATGGCAATTGCAGCAGCACCAGCAATCATTAAGTTTGTAGGTGGCACCGTTAAACTTGCAGTGAATAAGAACCGTGAGATGTATGAAATTACAGTGGGAGAGAATAACGCTTTTAAGATTCCATACTTTGACTTCAGAGGAACACCAACAGGCGTAGATATTTTGAAGGTTGTTCAGAAGAATATACCACCATTCCTTGATACAGGTGTTGCTCACAAGGATCCAGGAATTGGTCAGGTTGGAGCAGGACTTGTTGATGCTCCAATGGAGTGCTTCAAGAAAGCAGTTGTTGCTTTCTCCAAAAAATACGGAAGTTAATTATAAATAATTTAATATAAGGAGGTAGTAAAATGACCAATGAGGAATTCTTAGAGTTGATGAAGAAGGCGAAGCTTTATGACCTCACTCAACCTCTTAGCATCTTCACACCTCCATGGCCTCATGACAAAGCACTTGAGATTCACTTCTTTAAGAGAGTAACTGGAGCTTATGGAGGAGGCCAGGGTGCAAACGGTCAGATCTTAAACTGGAGTAACACCACAGGAACACACCTTGTTGGAGAAACTGCCTATCATTCTGGTGGTCGTGCAATAAGCGATGTTACACTTAAAGAACTCTCAGGACCTGGTGTCGTAGTTGATATATCAGATATGGTATCAGATTACAGTGTTTACACTCCTGAAATGATAATGAAGAAGGCAGATGTAAAAGAAGGAGACATTCTCATTATCTATACAGGATACAGCAAATACTCATGGGAGAAGCCAGACTCCAGCGAATTCCACTATCTTGTAAGACACCCAGGACCTTCCATGGACTTCTTCGAGTGGGCAATGAAGATGAAACTCAAATGGGTCGGTGTTGACTGCGGAATGATTGAGCACCCGATGAATACCCCAATAAGATGGTGGCATGAAAGAGATTTCAAGAAGGCACAGGAGAAGTTAAGGAAGGATTTCGGAAAAGAATGGGGAGAAATGTTCCCTGAGGAAGATTACTATGAGTTAATGCACATAAAGGTTCCAAAGTCTCACCTTCTGTTTGTTGAAAGCATCGGCGGAGACATTGATAAGGTAAAAGGAAAGAGACTCTGGATTGCAGCAGAGCCAATTCCATTTATGGAGACTGAATCTGCATGGGCAAGGGTTGTGGCATACGAAGCTCCAGAAGGAATGGACAACAATGAGTTCATCCAGATTATGGAATCAATGGAACAGTATGACTTAACCATCCCATTCAGTGTAAGAACACCACAGTGGTTAAACTACGAGCCTCTCTCTGTAAAGTATCATAAGAGAGTTGGTGGTCAGCAGTTTGGACTTGGAAGAAATTCATCCATCTGTAATGCAAGTATTCACCTTGCAACACACATGGATGGTGAAAAGCACTTCTATCCAGCAGGAAGAACAATCGGTGAAACTCCACTTGAGGATTGGGTTGGACCAGGAGTTATAGCAGATATCTCTGATATGGTAAGTAACTCCAGTGTTTACACCCCAGATATGATAAAGAAGGTTGTTGATATCCGTGAAGGTGACATCCTCGTTATAAAGACTGGATGGCACAAGTATGGATGGAACAGCCCTGATTCAGACGAGTTCAGATACATGGTTAAGCATCCAGGACCATCCCCTGACTTTGCTCAGTGGGCACTTGATATGAAGATAAAATGGATTGGGGTTGACGCTGTAAGTGCTGACCATCCAATGAACACAATAATGAGAATCTGGCATCCAAGAACATTTGAAGAGGCAAACAGAAAACTCATTGAGCAGTTTGGTAAGGATTGGGACGAGATGTATCCAATTGATGAGTTCTATCAGGTAATGCACATTAAGCTCTTCCCGAAACACCTGGTACACGCTGAAAACCTTGCAGGAGACATTGCTCACCTTCCAAGCGGAAGATACTACATTGCAGCCTTCGTCGTTAAGGGTATGGAACTTGAGTCAGCTTGGGGTAGATTTGTTGCCTGGAAGATGAAGGAGTAAAAAGGGTATAAACTTAAAAAGCCCCAGGAATTCCTGGGGCTTTTTTATTTGTTTCTCTTTTAAACTAAACCTCTATCTCGTCTGGAACAATTATCTTTTCGTTCTTCTTTATGAGTTCCTCTGGTGGGTTGGGTTTGAAGAATGAGCCGTGTGCCACATGCTCAAGGTAGTCTTTCTTGATTTCCTCTTCCCACTGCTTCTTTGAGAGGTAGAATATCTTTGCTCCACCAAGCTCATGCTGATACTCAGGCCATGGATATGTTGGAAGTGCCATACGGAGTCCACCAAGTCTCCAGCCATTGTAACTTTCAAATGTTGCCCAGAACTCTTCATTTCCGCATATCTCAAAAGCATACCATGCCTTTGCATAGAATAAAACTGCACCGGCATTAACCTTTCTCTTGAATGCCATGGTGTGGAGAGAAATATTCACTTTCTCGTCTCTTATTCTTCCATTGGCCATCCCTACTGGAACTCCATTCTCTAAGCCAAGGAAGAAATACTCATCTTTCATTCTTTTTCTTTTAATAGCAAGAAGTTCTGCAAAAACTCTTGCTCCAACGATGTCATAAAAATCATACTCAACATCAAGGTATTTTTTAATAAAAGCAAGCATTGGATCGATCTCTTCTTCCTTGATTGGGCGGATCAGAACCTGATGCTTGTTCCCTTCTCTGTCAACAATCTCTGACCACATTGGTGGCATTTCTGGAGCATTTAAAGGTGCCTGAACAAGTCCCTCTAACCACTCTGCTTTAAATGTGTACTCAGTCTTTCTTAATTTTGCTGGAATTGGTTTTTTCATGGTGCCTCTACCTCCTTAAAGTTTTCTATTTAAATTTTATGGTTAAATCCTTTCAATGTCAATAAAATCTATTTTTCACACTAATTCATAAGCACCTCTAAAAGATTTTTTACTATTATATTTTCATTTTCTATAACAATTATTAC
>QMOO01000094.1 GCA_003648245.1 Caldisericota bacterium | reverse complement strand
TGTTTCATTAAAAATCTCGTAGGAAATCCCGTTCTTTTCTAAAAGACCTGTGACTCTATCTAAAACTCCACTTTCCTTTGCTGATTTTTTTCCTGTTACAATAAAGGCCTTCTTTCCAAACTTCTTACCTAACTCTCCAACTCTTTCAACCTCCCCTTTCCCAAAATAGACCTTTGTTGGTATAAAATACTTAAATTTCATTATTCACCTCCAAAGTTTTTTGAGAACAGAAAGAAATCATAGAAATCAACCTTTCCATCAAAATTGAAATCACAAACAGGATTATAGTTTTTATCTCCTTTAATAGAAAGAAAGGCGTTATAAAAAATCGTCAGATCCTTTTTATCTACCACCTCATCATCATTTAAATCAGAAAGGTTTTTGTTTTCATAGACCACAACTCTTAGAACAGTGGAGTAATTTCCAATTCTCACAGTAACAAAATATTCATCAGGAGGAGTATCATATTTTGTCAAAAAGGTTATGGTTTCATCATCCTCTATTTCAAAAGGAATGGGAGAATCGACCTTTAAACTGTCTTTGCCACTACCTCTTATAACTCTTATATGGACTTTTCTTTCTCTTCCCTGTTTCAAAGAAAAATTTCTTGGAAAGATAGAGTAGTCTTCATCTTTATAAGATATTGAGGGATCTCCAAAGAGATTGAATACAAAGAAGTTGTGCTGATCAGGAAAATCATTTATCGAAAGAGCGTTATCCCATTTTGATAAATAAAGAGCCTCACCTGAAGGTTCAGATAGGTTAAAAAATCTCTCTGTAAATTTTAAAACCTCCTTGGAGATGGGGGAATCTGGATTTCCGTAAGCAACCCTTGTTGCACCTATATAGTTTACAGCTCCAAATCTAAGGCTCGTCATGGCAAGATTTGGTTTTTCAGTTTCTGCTGTGAGACATCCCATTCCAAATATAACTCCATTTGAAATTCCAGTTTCTTCCACGAGATTTCTCGAGAAGAAAACAGACCACGAACCTTCTCCCTCGTCAAACCTATTATTTCTGTTCCTATCATTCCATATCCTTCTATAAACTCCACTGCTGCTTCCATGTCCAAAAAATGCAATGAAGCTGTAGTCATTGTTTATCTCTTTCTTTACATTGTCAATATTTAATGGATAGGTCGAATCATACCTGGATCTACCATCTCCCTCCTTCTCATACATGGTTGTTACATTGCTACCGAGATTTTTAAAAATGCCCTTCCTTAAAATCTCCATTGTTTTTGCACCGTCTGCGTTCTCTTTTGGATAATCTCCATATTCCTTCTTAAACCAGAGCATTGCCCCCATGAGAAGAACTTTGTTGTTTTCTTTCACGTGTTTATATTTTTTTAAACTATCTACATACTTCTCTATTCCGCTTTTGTCTGTGAAGGGAATTCTACCCACAAAAACATCTGGAAAATAGGAAAAACTGTCTTCCCCATACTCTCCCATGGTTTTATCTTTATCTGTATCGAAATCACTGGTAAGATTTGCATAGTAAAAATCTGAGGGAATTCTTTCATAAGAATCGTCTCTTGTGTTCTTCTTCGGGAAAAAGATGGGTTGAGGGATATAACGGTAACTTCCTACAAGAAGTACATACTTAAAATGAAGTTCTTCAAGTTTTTCTTTCAGAAAATTTCTGATTTTTTCTGCTCTATCCTTTCCAAAAGTCTCTTTTTCTATTTCCTCCAGAGTAAAAACTTTAACCCTGTAGCCCTGTTCTTCTTTAAATTCCTCAAGAGGCTTCACATTCTCTCTATACTTTTCTCTTATCAAAATTACATAATCCACACCATTGGTGGAGGAAATTATAGGAAATTGAGTAATCAGAAAAATTAATACAAGCACAACAAAGATTGTTTTTCTCATCTTCTCACTCCTTTTTTTATCCTCTTAATGAAATTCTACCATTTATAGTATAATTAAAAAAACCTTGAAAGGAGGATGAAATGAACCACCCTCTAAGAAAAAGAATAGAGAAGTTTCAAGAGCGTTTTGATGATCTCAAAAAGAGAAATCTTTACTTTTATCAAGCAGAAATAGAGGAGATAAACGGAGCTCACGCCATAGTTCAGGGAAGGGATATGATAATATTTGCCTCTTACTCCTATCTTGGTCTTATAGATCACCCAAAGATAAATGAAGCAGCGAAAAAAGCTATAGATGAACTATCCACAGGAACCCATGGTGTTAGACTTCTTGCAGGAACAACAAGGCTTCATAACGAACTTGAGAGAAGAATTGCTGAATTTAAAGGAAGGGAGGCGGCAGCAGTTTTTAGCAGTGGTTATGTAACAAACCTCACAACCATATCAACTCTTCTTGGAAAAGACGATTATATCTTCTGTGATAAATATGATCATGCAAGTATTGTGGACGGTGCCATTCAATCAAGGGCAAACTTTATAAGATTTGACCACAACGACATGGAGCATCTCGAGGACCTTTTAAAAGAGATTCCAGAGGATAAGGTGAAGTTGATTGTGGTAGATGCAGTATATTCAATGGACGGAGATATGGCACCTCTGCCTGATTTAATAAAGGTGAAAGAAAAATATAATGCAATACTCATGGTAGATGAAGCACACTCCCTTGGTGTGCTTGGGGAACATGGAAGAGGTATAGAGGAGCACTTTGGAGTAGAAGGGAAAGTAGACATAGACATGGGAACCCTTTCAAAAACTATTCCATCTGTAGGAGGATACATTGCAGGAGATAGAGACCTTATTGATTATATAAAACACAACTCCAGAGCATACATATTCTCTGCAGCTCTTCCACCACCTGCAGTTGCTGCTGCAAAAGCCTCTTTTGATGTAATTGAGGAAGAGCCTTGGCGTAGAGAAAAACTCTGGGAAAACATAGATCACTTTGTTTCTGGTCTTAAGAAGCTTGGATATGATACCATGAATACTCAGTCAGCAGTCGTTCCTGTCCTTCTTGGAGAAGACGAACTTGCCCTTAAACTTACAAGGAAGCTCTGGGATGAAGGAATTCTAATATTCCCGATCCTTACTCCAGCAATTCCTCCAAAGACAGCAAGGCTCCGCTCTTGTGTTATGGCTTCTCACTCTCATGAGGACATAGATAAAACCCTAAACGCCTTTGAAAAAGCAGGGAAGGAATTAGGAATAATATAGTAAATGAATGGGAAAGATACTGATAGTTGATGATGAACCGGATATAGTTGAACTTGTAAAAATTAATCTTGAAAAGAATGGATTTGATGTTATCTCATCTTGCACTGGAAGAGGAATTTTTAATCTTTTTAAAAAATTCAGTATAGACCTTGTAATACTCGACCTTATGCTTCCAGATATAGATGGTCTTGAGATATGTAAGATCTTAAAATCGGAGAATGAAACAAAAAATATACCAATAATAATGCTTACAGCAAAGGACACTGAGATTGATAAAGTCCTTGGACTTGAACTTGGAGCAGATGATTATATAACAAAACCTTTCTCTCCAAGAGAATTGGTGGCAAGAGTGAGAGCTGTTTTGAGAAGAACAAAAAGATCTTCAGATGAGAGAATTTTGACCTTTGACAATATTTTAAAGATAGATCTTAAGAAATTTGAAGTTTTTGTTAATGAGAAGAAAGTTAATCTAACCACCACAGAATTTAAGCTACTGAAGGCACTCGCCATTAGAAGGGGTGAGGTTCTCTCAAGGAATGAACTCCTTGACTATATATGGGGCAATGAGAAGATAGTTATTGATAGAACCATTGATGTTCATATAAAGCACTTAAGAGAGAAATTGGGAAAGGTGGGCAAATTTATCAAAAATGTTAGAGGTGTAGGATACAAACTGGATTTATGAGAAAAAACACCATTTTTAGAAAGATATTCATCAATTTTGTAATTGTAATTTTCATTACAGCAGGATTATTCCTTCTTTTTAGTTCACAGATAGTGAAAACTTACTATATAAACACTCTTTCAAAAGACCTGGAACAGGTTGCAAGAACAGTCTCATCCTCTGTAAAATTCATGCATTCATCAAATGAGAAGGAATCTATACAGGAATTTGTGAAGGAAATAGGTCTTTCAAAGGGGTACAGAATAACAATAGTGGGAAGTGATGGAGTTGTATGGGGAGACAGCGAAAAAAATCCTGAAGAGATGGAGAACCACAAAAATAGACCTGAAATAATTAAAGCCCTTAAGGGTGAAATAGGTACATCCATAAGATACAGCAAAACAACAAAAGAATACATGCTATATGTAGCGGTTCCTATAAGAAGAGATGGAGAAATAATTGGAGTGGCAAGAGCAAGTATGTTCATGAAAAGTATATATAACCTCATAAACACCCTTAAAACAAGACTCATCTTCTCTACCCTCCTATCTTCTATTGCAGCTCTTTTACTCTCATATTTTCTTTCAAAAGGAATCACAACACCCATAAAGGAACTTGTGGAGTTTTCAAAGAGAATATCAATGGGTGTATTCTCTGAAGGAACAATCCCAAAAAGGAATGATGAGATTGGAGAATTGATGGAAAATATGAATATCATGGCTAAAAGGATTGGCAAACTTGTGGAAAACTTAAAAAGTGAGGGTGAGACTCTGGAGACGATAATAAAGTCCATAGACGAAGCAATCCTTCTTATAGATGGGAATGGTATGATAAAACATGCCAATAAAGAATTTAAAAACTTGGTAGGAAAGGAGAAGGTGGAAGAAAGATACTACTGGGAAGTTATTAAGAATGATGAATTAAGAAAGTTCATTAAAAGAGCACTGGATAAGGAATCAATGAGAGAGAGAATTCAGATAAAGGATAGAAACTTTATTTTAAGTTCAAGGAAAATTGAAACAGCAAATAAAATCCTTGTAACTTTTTA
>QMOO01000093.1 GCA_003648245.1 Caldisericota bacterium | reverse complement strand
TTAAAAGCAGGACATACAAGAGGATGAAGTTTTATTACATTCCCTTCAATAAGTCGTGGTTCAAATGCCTGGATACTTAATCTGTGTAATGTTGGCTGCCTGTTGAGAAGGACAGGATGATGTTTACTTACCTTTTCAAGTATTTCCCAGACTTCTGCTTTATTTTCTCTTATTGCTCTCTTTGCACTTCCAAGAGTATGGAAGTATTCTCTTTTTCTCAATTCTCTTAAAACAAATGGACTGAAAAGTTCAAGAGCCATTTCCTTAGGAAGCCCACATTCATTTAAGTTCAATTCAGGACCTACAACTATTACTGCTCTCCCTGAATAATCAACTCTTTTACCAAGAAGGTTTTGTCTAAATCTCCCTTGTTTTCCTCTAAGTGCATCAGCAAGAGATTTCAAAGGTCTTCTTCCTTTACCCAATACAGGTGCCCCATGCTTCCCATTATCCATTAAAGCATCTACTGATTCCTGAAGCATTCTTTTTTCATTTCTTATAATAATATCAGGTGCTTGAAGTTTAATAAGTTTCTTCAATCTATTATTCCTGTTTATAACTCTTTGATAAAGGTCATTAAGGTCAGATGCAACGAATTTACCTCCATCAAGAGGTAGCAGTGGTCTTAAATCAGGGGGTATAACAGGAATTATATTTGTCACAAGAAATTCTGGTTTTGTATTTGTCTTTATTAATCCCTGAACCATTCTCAATTTTTTTATAAGTTTTCTTCTTGTTCCATAATCCTTACCTTTCTTTTTCCTCAATTTTTGTTTTATCTCTGTTTCAACTGCTGGAAGATTAATTTCTTTTAAAAGATGGTAAATTGCTTCTGCTCCAATTTCTGCTCTAAAAGTATTGCCATATTTTTCAAGATATTCATAATATTCTGATTCAGTTAATAATTGTTTTTTCTTCAGTCCTGTTTGTCCTGGCTCTATTACTATATATCTTGCATAATAAAGAACCATTTCAAGTTCGCTTTGAGACATATCAAGTAACAATCCCATCCAGTTAGCAGTGCTTTTGAAAAGCCATACATAAGAGACAGGGGTTGCAAGTTCTATATGACCCATCCTTTCTCTTCTTACTTTCTTTGATGTTATTTCCACTCCACATCTATCACATATTATTCCTTTGTATCTTAATTTTTTATACTTACCACAGGCACATTCGTAGTCCTTTGTTGGTCCAAAAATTCTCTCGCAAAAAAGCCCATCTCTTTCTGGTTTCAAGGTTCTGTAATTTAATGTTTCTGCTTTTTTAACTTCTCCATGAGACCATGAACGCATAATTGTCGGAGAGGCAACTCTTATTGTAACAATTTCTTTTGATTTTTCTCCTGTATTTCTTTTCTCAACTTTTAAGTCAAGACCAAGTCCCTGTAATTCTCTTTTAAGAACATTGAATGATTCAGGTGTATTGTTTGATTTAAAATCAATTCCTTTAGCAATACTTTCATACATCTGTTTTCTTCCTTCAGTATCATCACTTTTAACTGTAAGCATTTCTTTAAGTGTATGTGCTGCTCCATATCCTTCAAGTGCCCAGACCTCCATTTCCCCAAGACGCTGACCACCAAATTGACTTCTACCACCAAGGGGTTGTTGGGTTATAAGAGAATATGAACCAGTTGCTCTTGCATGAATTTTCTCATCTGCAAGATGTTTCAGTTTCATCATATATATGTATCCAACTGTTACTGGTTGTGCAAATGGCTCTCCTGTCTGTCCATCGTATAAGGTCATCTTTCCGTCTTCAGGTAACCCTGCTTTCTTGAGTAATTCTTTTATTTCCAATTCTTTTATGCTTTTAAATATTGGAGTATTGAGACTGAATCCCAGTGCTTTAAGAGCCATCCCGAGATGAGTTTCAAATATCTGTCCTATATTCATTCTTGATGGAACTCCAAGAGGATTTAGAACTATATCAACAGGTGTTCCATCTTCCAGAAATGGCATATCTTCTTCAGGTAAAATCTTTGATATAACCCCTTTATTTCCATGTCTTCCACTCATCTTGTCACCAACAGAAATTTTCTTTTTAACCGCTATTTCAACAACTACTTTACATATAACATCCATTTCAAGTTCAGAGCCCTTTTTAATTTTCTGTTCCTCATCCTTACATTCTTTTCTCAATTTTTCAATTTCATTATTTCCTATTTCTATTAACTTTTCTAACTGATTTCTAACTTTCGTATCCTGAACTTTCTCTGCAATTTTACTCCAATTTTCTCTTCTTGTTGTTACCTTTGCCTTCACTTTATGTGATTTCAGAATTTCTTTTATTTGCTCTTTTATTATTTCTCTTACTATTTTCTCCTTTTCTTTATATTCTTTCTGCAATTTATTAATCTCTTTTTTAATATCTTCTTCTTTTAAGTTCTCTCTTCTCTCATACTTCCTGACATTCACAACAACTCCTTTTATCCCTGGTGGAACTTTCAAAGAAGTATTCTGAACATCTTTTGCTTTTTCTCCAAATATCACCCTTAAAAGTTTTTCTTCAGGGGTTAATTCTGACTCGCCTCTTGGGGTAATCTTTCCTACAAGAATATCTTCTGGTTCAACTTCTGCTCCTATTCTTATTATTCCATTTTCATCAAGATTTTTAAGTCGTTCTTCAGAAACATTGGGAAGGTCAGGGGTTATTTCCTCAGGACCAAGTTCTGTCTCTCTTGCTTCAACTTCAAATTCTTTAATATGAATTGAGGTGAAAACATCCTCTTTAACCATCCTTTCACTTAAAAGTATAGCATCTTCATAGTTGTATCCATGCCAGGGCATAAAAGCAACAAGGAGATTTTTACCAAGAGCAAGTTCTCCTTCTTTTGATGTAGCAGGTCCATCTGAAATTATTTGCCCTTTCTTAATTTCATCTCCTACATTAACAACAGGTCTCTGATTGAAACAGGTATCCTGATTTGTTCTGGCAAACTTTTTTAAGTAATATATATCATTTTCTTCCCATGGAAAAAGACCCGGTTTATTTTTCCTGACAATAATTTTTTCAGAATCAACATACTTCACAACTCCATCATTTTTTGCCCTTATTACTGCTCCACTATCTCTTATTACAAATTTTTCTATACCTGTCTTTACAAGTGGTGCCTCATTTTTTATAAGGGGAACTGCCTGTCTTTGCATATTTGAACCCATAAGGGCTCTGTTTGAGTCATCATGTTCAAGAAAAGGTATTAATGAAGCACTTACACTTACTATTTGAACAGGTGAAACACTTATATAATCAACTTCTTCTCTTGAAACCTCTTCAAATAAACCTCCTTTTACTCTTACAATAACTTTCTCTTCTTTTATTTTTCCACTTCTCGGGTCTATTTCAATATCTGATGGTGCTATTTTAAAATTCTCCTCTTCATTAGCAGTTAAATACTCTACTTTATCTGTTACTTTACCTTTTTCCACTTTAAAATAAGGAGTTAAAATAAACCCAAGGTCCCCAATTTTTGAATGAACTGTAAGTGAATTGATAAGTCCTATATTTGCTCCTTCAGGCGTTTCAATCGGACATATTCTGCCAAAATGTGTGTAATGAACATCTCTTACTTCAAAACCTGCTCTTTTCCTCTCTTTTATTCCTCCTTCTCCAACTGCAGTTACTCTTCTCTTATGGGTTATTTCAGCAAGAGGATTTGTTTTATCAAGAAACTGGGAAAGTTGATTCCTTGCAAAAAACTCATTTAAGACAGTCATGAAAACTTTCCCATTTATAAAATCCTGCGGAGTAACCTTTTTTTCTGCTTCTTCAACCGGTGTTATTTTCATCTTTTCTTCACAATACCTTTTCATTCTCAAAAGACCTTCATAAACATGTTCCTTTACTATTTCTGCAGTAGTTCTAACTCTTTTGTTCCCAAGGTGGTCAATATCATCTGTTGTTCCTTCACTCTTTTCTATGAGATTTAAAAGATAGCGAATGGTCTCTATTATATCTTCTTTCGTTAGATGTTTCTGTTGGAGATTTAAACCAAGTTTCCTGTTTATCTGAGCTCTTCCTGCTTCTGATAAATTATATGTTTCGTCTGTGAAGAAAAGCGAATTGAAAAACCTTGCTGCCTCTTTTATTATAAGAGGATAACCAGGCCTGAGTTCTTTGTAAATTTCTTTAAGGGCATCATTTTTATCAACTGCTGTATCTCTCAATAAGGTCTGCCTTATTATGGAATTGGAAGGCATTTTCTCTTCCGAACCATAAAATTCTTTTATTATGTCTTCTTCAGTTAAACCAAGTGCTTTCAGAAAAGTAGTTGCGAGTATTTTTCTCCTTCCCAGAAAAAGAACAAGACAGTTGTGACTGTCTATCTGAAATTCTATCCACAATCCCCTTAATGGATATATTTTCGCAGAATATAATGTTCTCTGTCCCCCTGTTTCTTCTTCTTTGAAATAAACTCCTGGACATCTTAATAACTGATTTACCACTACTCTTTCAATCCCATTTATTATAAAACTCCCATTTTCTGTCATTAATGGAATACTGCCTATGTATACTTCCTGCTCTTTTAAAGAAATAACTTTACCTGTTTCCTGATCCCTGATTATCAATCGGATTTTTATTTTTAACTTTCCTTCGTAAGTCAGCCCATTCTCTATACATTCATCAACAGAATGAGTTGGTGTTTCTATTGAATAATTTACATACTCAAGAATAAAATTCCCATTTTCACTTTCTATCGGAAATACCTTCTGCAAAACCTCTTCAAGTCCTTTTACTTTTCTCTTCTCAGGCGGGGTATCCATCTGTAAAAATTCTTCGTAAGGTGCCTTTTGAACAAGTAATAAATCCGGTATTTCTATCTTCTCTATAGCACTTTTCATTCTTTTATCTATCTTTTCAAGTAATTGAATATCTTTTTCTGAAAAAGAAAAATC